>NZ_CALMPC010000063.1:0-15940 GCF_937872235.1 uncultured Thermomonas sp. | reverse complement strand
GCACTGGCGAAGGCGACTTGCCCGCGCATCGAACAAGTGTTCGTGGACTGTGCAGGTGGCGATGCCGACGCATTCGAGCGTGCATTGTTCCTGGCGCGCAAACACTGCGAGCAACGTTTGCGCGAGTACCCCGAGTTCTACATCACCTCGTTGTCGGCGCGCTTGCTGGGTTACAAGGGCATGGTGCTGCCCAAGTATTTGCAGCAGCTGTTTCCGGACCTGGCGCGTGCGGACTTGCAGGCACGCGCGGTGCTGTTCCATCAACGCTTTTCCACCAACACGCAGCCGCGTTGGCCACTGGCGCATCCGTTTCGCTATCTGGCGCATAACGGCGAGATCAATAGCATTGAAGGCAACCGTCGCTGGGCGCAGGCGCGCCGGCAGGTGTGGGCATCGCCGGTACTGGATGTCCGTGAATTTGATGAAGTGGTGTCGATGCACGGCTCCGATTCGCAATCGCTGGACAACGTGCTGGAGTGGTTGCTGCTTGGCGGGATGGATTTGCCCAAAGCCATGCGCATCCTGATGCCGCCAGCCACGCAATCACTGGAATACAAGGATGCGGATCTGGCTGCGTTCTACGAGTACTACGCCATCAATTCCGAGCCGTGGGATGGCCCGGCGGGGGTGGTGACCTGCGATGGCAAACACGCCGCCTGCACGCTGGACCGCAATGGCCTGCGTCCGGCGCGCTGGACGCTGACCACCGATGGCCTGTTCATCATCGCCTCGGAGGCGGGTGTCCTCGACATCGCCGCCGAGCGCGTGCAAGCCAAAGGCAAGTTGGGCCCTGGCGAAATGATCGCGGTGGATTTGCAGGCAGGGTGTTTGCTGGACAACGACGCCATCGATGCCATCAACCGCGCGCGCGCGCCGTACAAGCAATGGCTCAAGCAGGGCATGACCTATCTGCACACCGAGCTGATCGACCCGATGCTGGCCGATGTGCCGTTCGATGATGCCACCGTGCACGGCTTCCAAAAACTGTTCCAGCTCACCCACGACGAACAGGAACGCGTGTTGCGGCCGTTGGCCGAGTTGGAGCAGGAAGCAATTGGCTCGATGGGCGATGACGTGCCGATGGCCGCGATCAGCCAGCGCGTGCGGCCGTTGTACGACTGCTTCCGGCAAGCGTTTGCGCAGGTGACCAATCCGCCGATTGACCCGCTGCGCGAAGCCTGCGTGATGAGCCTGTCCACCCAGATCGGGCGTGAAGGCAATCTGTTTGTGGATGCCGCCAGCAATGTCGATCACGTGCTGCTGAATTCGCCGGTGTTATCGCAACGCAAGTTGCATCAATTGCTCACGCTGCCACGGTTTGCCACGGCGTACCGCTATATCGATTTGTATTTCGATGACGAAACCAGTTTGCAACAGGCGCTGGATCGCATTTGCGCGCAAGCCGAAGAAGCGGTGCGTGCCGGCGATGAATTGCTGATTCTCTCCGATCGTCGGCCACGCCGTGGCGCAGCGGCGGTGCATGCACTACTCGCTACGGGTGCGGTGCATCAGCATTTGGTCAACACAGGGTTGCGCTGCAGCACCAACCTCATCATCGAAACCGGTACCGCGCGTGACCCGCACCACTTCGCCTGCTTGATCGGGTTTGGTGCCACCGCGGTGTATCCGTATCTGGCCTATCAAACCCTGCATGTGCTGGGCCGGCGCGGCATCCTGGGTGGCAAGACCCATGGCGAGCCGGAGCAATTCGGGCGCAGCTATCGGCGCGGGGTGAAAAAAGGTTTGCTCAAGATCCTGTCGAAGATGGGTATCGGCAGTATTGCCAGTTACCGCGGTGCGGGCCTGTTTGAAATCGTCGGCTTGAGTGATGCGGTGGTGGCGCGCTGTTTCGAAGGCACGCCCTCGCGGATTGGCGGTGCGGGCTTTGCGCGTCTGGAAGCCGATGCGCGCAGCTTGGCGGCGCTGGGCTGGGACGATGACGCCGTGCCGGAAGTGGGCGGCTTGTTGCATTACGTGCACGGTGGCGAATATCACCAATACAACCCCGATGTGGTGCAGTCACTGCAACGTGCGGTGATCACCGGCGAGCGCGACGACTGGAAGACCTACACAGATCATGTGAATTTGCGCCCGGCCGCTGCGCTGCGTGATTTGCTGCGCGTGAAGCCTGCCGCCACGCCACTGCCGTTGTCGGAAGTGGAATCGGTGGCTTCGATCGTGAAGCGCTTTGACAGCGCCGCGATGAGTTTGGGCGCACTCTCACCCGAAGCGCATGAAGCACTCGCCATCGCCATGAACCGGTTGGGTGGACGCAGCAATTCCGGCGAAGGCGGCGAAGACCCGGCGCGCTACGGCACCGACAAGCGCAGCAAGATCAAGCAAGTCGCCTCCGGCCGGTTTGGGGTGACGCCCGAATACTTGAACAATGCCGAAGTCCTGCAAATCAAGCTGGCACAGGGTGCAAAGCCCGGCGAAGGGGGCCAGCTGCCGGGTAGCAAGGTGAACCCGATGATTGCGCGCCTGCGCTATGCCAAGCCCGGCATTGGGCTGATTTCACCGCCACCGCACCACGATATTTATTCGATTGAAGATCTTGCGCAATTGATTTTTGACCTGCGCCAGGTCAACCCGCATGCGCTGATCTCGGTGAAGTTGGTCAGCCATGCCGGGGTGGGCACGATTGCCGCAGGCGTGGCCAAAACCGGCGCGGATCTGATCACCATTTCCGGCCACGATGGCGGCACCGGGGCCAGCCCGATCGGTTCAATTCGCTATGCCGGCGTGCCGTGGGAATTGGGTCTGGCCGAAGCGCGACAAGCCCTACAAGCCAACGACTTGCGCGGGCGCGTGCTGTTGCAAACCGATGGCGGCTTGAAGACCGGTTTGGATGTGATCAAGGCGGCGCTATTGGGTGCCGATAGTTTTGGCTTTGGCACTGCACCGATGATTGTGTTGGGTTGCAAATACCTGCGCATCTGCCATCTCAACAACTGTGCGACCGGTATGGCCACGCAAGACGAACGCCTGCGTCGCAATGCCTTCAAAGGCATGCCGGAGCGGGTGGAGTGCTTCTTCCGCAATATCGCCGAAGACGTACGCGAATATCTGGCGCTGCTGGGCCTGCGCACGCTGCAAGACGCGGTGGGCCGTACCGATCTGCTGGAGCAGGTGTTGCGCGCCACCCGCGAAGATGTGGAGGTGGATCTGTCGCGCCTGTTGGCCGCTGATGCCGGGCACGCCCGCAGCTATTGCGGCACCCCCGCGCTGCAAGCGCCACCCGATGGCTTGGCCGCACAGCTGGATGCCGCGCTCACCGAGGTGATTGGCAAGCGGCAAGGCGGCCAGTTCAGCGGTCACATTCGCAACACCGACCGCAGCATCGGCACGCGCTTGTCCGGCCAGATTGCGCGGGTGCACGGCAATACCGGCATGAGTGAATATCCCATTGCGGTGCAATTGACCGGCAGCGCCGGGCAAAGTTTTGGCGCGTTCAATGCGGGGGGCCTGCATTTGCAGTTGATCGGCGAGGCCAATGATTACGTCGGCAAGGGCATGGCCGGTGGTCGCATCGTGTTGCAGCCGCCAGCGGCGAGCCGGTTTGCTTCACAAGACACCCCGATCCTGGGCAACACCTGTTTGTACGGTGCTACCGGCGGTGAGCTGTATGCCGCAGGCCGTGCCGGCGAGCGTTTCGCGGTGCGCAATTCGGGGGTGGTGGCGGTGATTGAAGGTGCGGGTGACCATTGCTGCGAATACATGACCGGCGGGGCTGTGGCGGTGCTGGGCCGCACCGGCTTGAACTTCGGTGCAGGCTTCACCGGCGGGTTGGCCTATGTGCTGGATCTGGAGCGCGATTTCGTCGATCGCTACAACCATGAGTTGATCGACATTGCGCGCATCACGCCAGAAGGGTTGGATGGCTACCGCCAGCACCTGACCGATTTGATCGACGCGCACGCACGCCTGACCGGCAGCGCGTGGAGCGCACGCATTCGCGACAACTTCCGTGATTTCGTCGGCAAGTTCTGGCTGGTCAAACCCAAGGCGGCAAGCCTGGAAGCGCTGGCCAATGAATTGAAGAGGGCGGCGTGATGAGCCAGAAAAACCTGTTCCAATTTCTGGATGCCGCGCGCGAGATGCCCGCCAAGGTGCCACTGGTGCAGCGCACGGCAGGCAGTTTTGATGAGCTGTACGGGAAATTTGGCGAAGCCGAAGCCAAGCATCAATCCGGCCGCTGCCTGGACTGCGGCAATCCGTATTGCGAAGCCAAATGCCCCGTGCACAACTACATCCCGAACTGGTTGGAGTTGGTGCAGCAGGGGCGCGTGATTGAAGCGGCCGAGTTGTGCCACGAGACCAACCCGCTGCCGGAAATGTGCGGCCGCGTGTGCCCGCAAGACCGCCTGTGCGAAGGCGCGTGCACGCTCAACGAAGACTTCGGTGCGGTGACGATTGGGGCCGTGGAAAAATACATCACCGATACCGCATTCGCGCAAGGCTGGCGGCCGGATCTGTCCAAGGTCAAACCCACCGGTAAGCGGGTGGCAGTGATTGGCGCCGGCCCTGCGGGCTTGGCCTGCGCCGACCGCTTGGCGCGCAGTGGCATTGCCGTCACCGTGTTCGACCGCTACGAACAAATTGGCGGGCTGCTGCAATTTGGCATCCCCAGTTTCAAGCTGGACAAAGCCGTGATTGCCACCCGCCGTGCGGTACAAGAAGGCATGGGCATCCAATTTCGCTTGGGCGTGGAAATTGGCCGCGACCTGACTATCGACGCCTTGCTGCATGACTTTGATGCGGTGTTTCTAGGCTTGGGCGCGTATCGCTATACCGATGGCGGACTGCCCGGCCAAGACTTGCCGAACGTGCTGCCCGCATTACCGTTCCTCGTGCAAAACGGGCGCGTGGTGACCGGCGGCGAGCCCAATGGCAAACCCATTGCCGGTTGGGAAGACACCTTGAAATTGCCAGATATGCACGGCAAGCGGGTGGTGGTATTGGGCGGCGGCGATACCGGCATGGACTGCGTGCGCAGTGCGGTGCGCTTGGGCGCGGCCAGTGTCACCTGCGCGTATCGCCGTGACGAGGCCAATATGCCCGGCTCGGCGCGGGAAGTGGCCAACGCCCGCGAAGAAGGCGTGCACTACCGCTTCAATTGCCAGCCGCTGGAGATCCTCGCCGATGCGCAAGGCCAGACCAGCGGTGTGCGGGTGATTGAAACCCGGTTGGCCGCGCCGGATGCGCAAGGACGACGTACCGCGGAACGTATCCCCGGCAGCGAGTCGGTAGTGGACGCCGATGTGGTGATCATCGCGTTTGGGTTCTCGCCACAGCTGCCGGCATGGTTGGCGCCACTGGGCGTGCAAGCGCATGCCAATGGCCGCTTGCAGGTGGGTGGCAATGGCCGTTTGCCGTATCAAACCGGCCACGATCAATTGTTCGCGGGCGGCGATTGCGTGCGTGGCGCAGACCTGGTGGTGACCGCCGTGCAAGAGGGCCGCGATGCGGCGGTCAGCATGGCGCGCGCACTGCGCGGGATGAAAGCCATTCCGGTGGCATTGGCGGCAGGCTGAATGCAAAAAAACGGCGGGGTTCCCCCTGCCGGCATTCGCGGCGAAGATAGGCGCATGCGCGCTGTCTTCGTCCTTGCCATCTGTGTGCTTGCGTTTGCAGGCAGCGTGCCTGCGCAAACAGTTGCGCCAGCCGCGCCAGTCGCGCCAGTCGCGCCAGTCGCGGCCACGGTCACCGTGTACCGCTGCACCGATGCCGGCGGCATGGTGAGCTATTCCAGCACGCCGTGTGCGGCGGGCAGCAAGCAGCAAATCCGCAGCTCCGTGCGGCCGGTGGATGCGCCGCCACGGCTGGCCGTGCCACAAGTGGCGTCACCACCAGCCAAGCCCGAGGCTGCGCCACAGGGAGTGCAGCGCACGGTGTATCTGGTGCCGCCCAGGCCGATGTTCGAGTGCACCACACCCGATGGCAAGCGCTATACCAGTGACGATGACCGTGGCAACCCGCGCTGGGTGCCGCTGTGGACACTGGGCTATCCCACGGTGCGGCCCACGTCATCGCTGGGCAGCAATATCGGCCACCCGGAGCGCGTGATGCATCCACATCCGCGCGATGTGAATTGGCCGGTGGCCACGGGAGGTGGCACGTGGATTCGCGACGCGTGCGTGCAGCTGCCGCCGGCGGATGTCTGCGCACGCTTGCGTGACCGCCGCGACGCGATCCGCACCCGCTTTTTCAACGCGCAGGAAAAAGAACGCGACACCCTGCGGATTGAAGAACGCAGCGTCAATGCGCGCTTGGACAATGATTGTGGTGGGCATTGAGATGGGCCGAGTCATTTTCATCGTATTGCTGATGCTATGCGCGGCGCGGGTGCACGCACAGGAAACGGTTTTTTACAAATGCACCGATGCCAAGGGCACGGTGTCGATGCAAAACGGCACGCCGTGTGCGGCCGGCATGCAGCAGGAAGTGCGCAAAGTGGGCGAGGTGAAAACCGTGCCGGTGCCTGCAGCAAAACCGAAAGCCGAGGCGCCACCGACGCCGCCACCGCTGTATGGTGAGTTTGTGCAGGTGGGCGGTCCACGCACGCAGCGCACGCCGGCGGCAGAGGCCGCAACGCTGCCCGCGGCACCCGCCTTGTATCAATGCACGACCTGGAAGGGCGATACGTATCTGGGTGACACCGCAACACCGGAACCCCGCTGCGCGCCCTTGCAAGTGGTGGGCATCGACGGCAGCGCCGCACTGGGAATGGGTGAAGCCTGCGAGATGAAGCAAGACAGTTGCACCGAAATTCCCGCCGACCAACTGTGCAACGCTTGGTATCGGCGGCTGGATGAGGCCGACTTCAAGCTGCGCTATGCCGATGCGCAAAGCCGGCACGAGCGGCAAGCGGCATTGGATGCCATCAATACCAAGATCAAAGCCAGCCGTTGTGCAACATCGGTGGCTTCCGACAAACCCGGCGCGCCGGCTCCATCCAGGAAGCCGTAAGCTTTGCGCAACGCAACGATATTGGATGTGAATGGATAGCGGCGGTCTGGAACTTGCGTTGGTGTTTTTGCTGGCAGCGGTGCTGGCGGTGCCGTTGTTCAAGCGGTTCGGCTTTGGCGCGATCTTGGCGTATCTGGCCACCGGCGTGTTGCTGGGCCCACATGAACTGGCACTGGTGCGTGACCCCACAAGGGTGTTGGCGGCCAGCGAAATTGGTGTGGTGATGTTGCTGTTCGTGATTGGGCTGGAGCTATCGCTGGCGCGACTGAAGCTGATGCGGCGGCCGATTTTTGTGGTGGGCGGGTTGCAAGTGTTGCTGTGTGGAGCGGCCTTGGGTGGCTTGGCACTGCTGGCAGGCCTGGCCTGGAAGGCCGCGTTGGTGGTGGGCGTGGGTTTGGCATTGTCTTCCACTGCGGTAGGTTTGCAACTGCTGGCCGAGCGCAAGGAGTTGGCGGCCGAACATGGCCGGTTGGCGTTTGCGATTCTGCTGTTTCAAGATCTGGCCGCGATTCCTTTATTGGCGGCCATTCCATTGTTGGGCAAGGCCAAAAGTGCCGGCCTGGAATGGACCGACGTGCTGCGCGCAGTGTCATTGATCGCAGCACTGGTGGTGGGAGGGCGCTACCTGTTGCGGCATTTGTTCCGCGTCATTGCCCGCACCGATCTGCCGGAAGTGTTTACCGGCGCCGCCCTACTGGTGGTGCTGGGCAGTGCGTGGGTGATGGAATTGGCTGGCTTGAGCGCAGGTCTGGGTGCGTTTTTGGCCGGGGTGTTGCTGGCCGAATCCGAATACCGGCATGAGTTGGAAGCACAGATCAAGCCGTTTGAAGGCCTGCTGCTGGGGCTGTTCTTCATGGCGGTGGGAATGGGGATTGATGTGCAACGCATCCTTGCGGAACCGTTGCTGATTGCCGCTGGTGTAGCCACCTTGATGATGGTCAAATCCGGCTTGTTGTTCGCGCTGGGCCGCAGCTTGGGGCGTTTGGATACGCGTGGCGCGTGGTTGCTGGCGGGGGTATTGGCGCTAGGTGGTGAATTTGCCTTTGTGGTATTTGGCGAAGCGTTTCGTGCCAAGTTGGTGGATGCTGCTACCCGCGATCGTTTGATCGCGATTGTTGGCTTGTCGATGGCGCTGACGCCGTTGCTGTTGATGATTGCGTCCAAATTGATGCCGCCACCCGCCAAGACACCGCCACGCGAGTTCGACACCATTCCTGCGGATCGCCACCCGCAGGTCCTGGTGGCGGGCTTCGGCCGGTTTGGCCAGATCGTGGCGCGCTTGTTGCGGGCGCAGGGCATTCCCTATATCGCCATCGACCCGGATATCGAACAGGTCAATTTGTCGCGCAGCATGAGCAGCGATCAGATTTACTATGGCGATCCCACCCGCTTGGCGCTGCTGCGCTCGGCCGGTGCGGCGCGGATCAAGGTGTTTGTGGTCGCCATCAATGGCGTGGAAGCCAGCCTGCGGATGGTGCGGCTGGTGCGCAAGCACTACCCGCAAGCCAAGGTATTTGCCCGTGCGCGTGATCGTCGGCATGCCTGGCAATTGATCGATCTTGGCGCGCAGGTGCTGCGTGAAACGTTTGGCAGCAGCTTGGAAATGGGCCGCGATGTGCTGATGGCCTTGGGGATGTCGCGCGAGCAAGCGGATGACCGCGCGCATCGATTCCGCGAATGGGATGAGTCGTTGTTGGAGTCCCAACGCATGTTGCAGGATGATGAAGATGCGTTGTTGCAGGCCACTCTGGATGCTCGTGATGAGCTGGAGAGCCTGTTCGAAGCCGATGCCGGGGCTGCTATCGCGCAAGTCAAGGTTGAGTGAGCATTGCCTGGATTGTGCCGAGCGCTTAGTCCTTCAAGAACCGCGCCATCGACAGCGGGCCTGTCGTCGGGGTTGCCGTTGGTGCCAACTGTGCGGCGATTTCGACATAGCCACGCAGTTGCGCCACTTCCCGTGGCGTGCGCCCGGCGTTGTCGCGCAGTTGCGGGTCTGCTCCGGCGTGCAGTAATCGTTGCGCCACGCGCTGCAGACCATGCATGGCAGCCAGATGCAGGGGACTCAGCCCACGCGCATCGCAGATATCCAAGCGTGCATCTTCGTCCAGCAGGCGCTCTACACCCGCCAGCAGTACGTCTTGGTTACTGGGGGTGCCAGGTTCGGTACGTGCGCCCAGCAACAGCAGCAGTGGCGTCGCGCCATTATTGGCGCGGGCCTGAGCATCGGCGCCGGCCAATAGCAGGGCATCCAGCAGCGCCATCAGACGGCTGCGGTCGCGCTCGGTGAAGCCATACATCGCCGCGCAATGCAGAGGGGTGTAGCCCTGCGCATCGCGTGCATGCAGATCCGCGCCAACCTGCAGTAGCCGGGACACCACTTCAGGCAGGCCCAGTGCCGCTGCCAGCATCAGCACGGTGACGTCGCCGGGCAGGCGGTGTTCAGTGCTGCAACCAGCCTGCAACAGCAAATCCACGATCGCCAATTGCCGCTTGCTGACTGCGGCCGACAGCGGGGTGGCCCCGGTACTTGCCGCCAGATCGGGATTTGCCGCTTGCGTGAGCAAGTAACTGACCAACTCGTGATGCCCGCTACCGGCCGCGCGTAGCAGGGCGGTACAACCCTGCGCATCCACCGCATCGACGGCAAAGCCCAGCGCTAACAGCCGCTGCACCGCAGGCAGGTCGCCGGCGATGGCCGCAGCTGGCAGATCGGATGCCTGCAAGCGACGATGTGGCAGCCGCCAGTTGGACCAATCCAGCCATTCCAGCAACGCACGTTGACCGCTGGCCAGGGCGATGCCGAGCGGCGTTTGGCCGTCGGCAGCGCGCCGATCCGGGGCTGCACCATGCGCCACCAGCAGCTTCAGTGCGTACTGTCGACCCAACGTAGCGGCATGGTGCAGGGCCGCCATGCCACGGTTGTCGCACACTTCCGGATCCACGCCCAGCAGCAGTAACCGCTGCAGCAAGCCATCCCAACCCAGGCGCACCGCATGCAACAACGGTGCAGAGGCGGTCTGCCCAGCGGCGAATGGATCAGCGCCGCGCTCCAAAAGTTCCAGTGCAAAGGTTTCGCCTGGATGGGTGGGGGTGGCACTGGTACAGGCGGCGAGGAAGCTGGCCAGCCCGCCGGCACCGGCCGGCGATGCGCCAGCGGCAAACAACAGCTGCAGCACCGGGATCGCGGTAATGCCTTGTTGCAACCCTGCGGGTACCGGCATGGTATTGGCGGGAAGGCGTGCCTCGGGATTGGCCCCGTGCTGTAGCAGCCAGCGCAGGCGTGCGGGTTCCGCTGCCACCTCATCATCCAGCAGCAGGGCATCGAAATCGCGCGGTGCCAGCTGCGCGGCCAATGCTTGTAGCCGCTGCGCTGCGGCGTTTTCCAACAGGCCTTCGCGCAGGAGCAACAGCGGTGGGCGATCGGACGTTGTACTGCCATCGTCAGTCAGCGCCACCGGCAGGGCGCGGCGCGGGTCGAGCAAGCCCACCAGGTTCCAGCGCCCGGTCGCTTCGGCCATGTCCAGACTACTGCGACCGTGGGCATCCAGTGCGTGCGGATCCAACCCGAGGTCACGCAAATCAGCAACCAGATCCATCACCGGGGTTTCGGCGGCGCATGCCAAATGCAGGGCGGTGTTGCCACTGGCATCGCAGGCATGCACGTCGGCACCGGCCGCGATCAATACCTCCAAGGCGTGCATGGCGCCGTTGCGAACCGCATCCAGCAAAGGGGTGCGGCCGTCGGCGGCCTTGGCATTGACCTCGGCACCGGCTTCCAGCAAGGCGCTGCAGACTTCGGCGTGATCGGCAGCGGCCGCTTCATGCAGTGCGCTGCGGCCATGTGCATCGCGGGCGTTGACCCGCGCCTTGTGCCGCAACAGCAGTTGCACGCCGGCGGCATCGTCTTCGTCACTGGCTGCTGCCGACAACAGGGCGGGCTGGCCGCCGTCGATTTCGGCGTGCGCGCCACGTTCCAACAGGAACCGTGCCAAGCGCCAGTTGCCGGCGGCGCAGGCACTTCCCAAGGGCGATATGCCCTCATGATTGAGGGCATCGAGATTGGCCCCTGCATCACGTAACAAAGCCGCCACGCCGGGATCAGAGCTGCGTGCGGCGTGGTGCAGGGGGGTATTGCCGTCGGTATCGGTAATGTGCGGGTCGGCGCCGTTGGCGAGCAAGGTCATTACCGCCTCGGGCCGCCCATGCCAGCTATCCCGGGTGGCGGCCAACAACGGATTGATGCCGTCCTGCAAGGCATTCACGTCAACCTTGTGCTCGATCAACGCACGCAGCAGGCGCAAATCGGGAAGCACGGCAGCCAGTACGGCCAAACTGCGGCGGTCGCGGGTCGTGGGGTCGGCGGGTGCCAGCGGGTCGGCTCCCGAGGCCAGCAGCGCCAGTGCCCGATCCACCCGGCCATTGCGTGCCGCCTGTTGCAATTGCCGCGACAACATCGAGATTTCGGCGGCAGCCGGTGCCGGTGCGATGCCGGATTGGGCGGGAGTTGGAAACAGCGTTGTCACAGGGTTGGGCGCTGGCAGTGGTGGCTGCAGGTTGGGAGCGTCCTCAAGGACGATTTCGATGGCATCGTCCGTGTCGGCGACTTCACTCTCAAATTCAGGCGCTGCGGTGGCCCCATGCGTGGCCATATCCACCACCGGCAAGCCGTGCAGTTGGGGGTGGATGGTCGCGGCGCGGGGTACAGCCACCTTGGTTCCCGCTTGCACCAGCAGATGCGCCAGTGGTACCAGACAGGCATATGCGGCCCCGGCGAAGAGTCGCGCCGGCCCGGTCAGCAGTTCCGGCCAAGCCAGGCACAGACCACCGGCCAGGAGCGCGGTGATCGGCGTGGCGACTTGCAGCAACCCGCGCCAACTTGCACGCGTTGCAGCTGGCGGGTGCGCATCAGGGGGCCGGGCGGCGTCGCCATAAGCCTCCAGTCGTTGCCATTGCGGCCACTGCCACCACACCCCGATCAGCAACAGGCCTGCCATGCCGCTGAGCAGCAGGCTGTGGCCAAGCGAAGGTGCACTTTGCAGCAAGGCCAATGGCCCGCCGATCAGCAACAGGCAGGCGAGTGCAGCCCCGCCCCAGCGCAACGCCAAGTGGCCACTGTCGCTCCATAACCCGGCATTGCCACGGCTGCCACGCAGCAGCGCGACGCCAAGCGCTGCTGCGGTTTGCGCGCACCACGCCAGCACGCCGGCAACACTCGGTTTGATCCAGCCTGCACCGGCCAACAGCGAACCGGCAAAGTGTTCACCCACCAGCAACAAACCCGGCAGTAGTAGGCTCAGAACCAGGAATGAAGCGCCGGCCAAGGGTGAACGCTCAGGCATCTGTGCCCCAGTCCTCGCTCATTGGGTCGGCCATGCTGGGCGGAAATTGCACATGAAAGCCGCGAGCGGCCAAGTTGTTGCGCACCACATCGACGTTCCCCCGCGCCAGCCGGCGTTCCGGTGTCAGCGCCACTTCCAGCACAAACTGCAGGCCACCCAATTGCGCACGCAGGGGCTCGGGCAGGCAGTCGAATGCATCGCGACTGGCCAGATAGACATAGGTGTCAACCTTCTTCAGGCTCTTGTAAACAAAGGCAAGCATCGCGTTGCAGCGGCCGCATCCAGAGGAATCAACCACAGATTGTGCGGGAAACTGCGCCGCTCGTGAACCTGCACGGGACTTTGGGCACAGGTTTGATGCTGGCGGGCTGCTACCCTGCCGCCTTTGTCTGCATCGGATTTTGCCATGCGTTGTGCTCCGCTCGGGTTTGCCGTTCTCACCATCGTCGTCGCCAGCCTTCCTGCAAACACCGTGGCACAGGTGGCGGGCACCGCTACAGCAGGCAAAATCACCCTGACCCAAGCCATGGCCGACCCCGACTGGATCGGCCCGCAAGTGGAAGGTGGTTGGTGGCGTTGGGATGGCAAGGCCGCGCAATTCCTGCTCAAGCACAAGGGCGAAACCTACCGCGATACTTGGCAGGTGGGCCTGGAGGGCGCAGCGCCAGTGCAATTGGACAATGCCGCGCGCGCCAATATCGACGCCGGCAACATGGTGGTTGCCGATGACGGCAACCACAGCGCATTTGTGCGCAGTGGCGATGTGTTCGTGCGCGATCTGCGCAGTGGTGCGCTGACCCAACTTACCCGCGACACCACTCCCGCCACGCGCCTGCAATGGAGTCACGATGGCGGCCTGATCTGGGCGCAGGGGCCAGCGTGGTATCGCTGGGATGGGCGCAGCGTGGCGGTGGCGGCGCAGCTCAAAACCGAAGACGCACCGGGCACTGCTCCCAAGGCCGACGATCTGCGGGATCGCCAGCTGCGCTTGATCGACACCCTGCGCGATGACCGCGCCCGTCGCGAGGCCAACCGCGAGCAGATGGACGCGATGCGCAAGGCCGACCCCACCCGCGCACCCGCGCCGGTGTATCTGGGCAAGGATGTGGAGGTGGCCGATTCCGCGCTATCCCCCGACGGGCGCTGGCTGCTGGTGGTCACCACCGCCAAGGGTGCCGATGCCGGGCAGGCCGGCAAGCTGCCCAAATACGTCACCGAATCGGGCTATGAAGAGTTTGAGGATGTGCGCACGCGGGTAGGCCGCAATGCGCCAGTGCCGCAGCGGTTGTGGCTGGCCGAGCTGGCCAGTGGCAAGCTGACTGAACTGCATGTCGATCCGTTGCCCGGCATCCACGACGACCCGCTGGCCGCGCTGCGCAAAGCCGCCGGCAAGGATGCGCTGAAAGGTAATCGTCCGCTGCAAATCACCGGCGATAGCAGCGCCCTGAAATGGTCCAGCGATAGCCGCAATGCTGCAGTGATGTTGCGTGCCATCGACAACAAAGACCGCTGGATCGCCAGCGTCGATTTGGCCAAGGCCACCCTGCAACCGCGCCATCGCTTGCATGATGACGCGTGGATCAACTGGGGCTTCAACGAATTTGGCTGGATGCCGGACAACCACACGCTGTGGTATCTGTCCGAAGAAAGCGGCTTCTCGCATCTCTACACACTCGATGGTGGCAAACGCGTGCAACGCACCGATGGCCCCTGGGAAACCTCGCAAGTGGTGGTCTCCCGTGACGGTACGCGTTTCTATTTCCTGTGCAATCGCAGTGCACCGATTACCTACGAGGTGTGCACAACGGCTGCGCAAACCGGCAGCGTGCAAGCGGTGACGGCGCTGCATGGCGTGGAAGATTTTTCGCTATCACCCGATCAAACCAAGTTATTGGTGCGGCACTCTTCGGCCTATGTGCCGCCGCAATTGTCGGTGGTCAATGCCAACGGTGGTGCGGCGCAAGCACTCACCGATACCCGCACGGCGGACTACAAAGCGCGTACCTGGATTCAGCCGCGATATGTGCAAATCCCCAGCAAGCACGGGGCCGGCACGATCTGGGGCAAGTACTACGGCCCACCAACACCCGAGCCGGGCAAGACATATCCGATCGTGATGTTCGTGCATGGTGCCGGGTATTTGCAGAACGCCTCGCAGCGCTGGCCCGCTTATTTCCGCGAACAGATGTTCCACAACCTGCTGGTGGACGAAGGCTACATCGTGCTGGATCTGGATTACCGTGCCAGTGAAGGCTATGGCCGTGATTGGCGCACCGCGATCTATCGCTGGATGGGCAAGCCCGAGCTGGAAGATTATCTGGATGGTCTGGATTGGTTGGTTGAAACCAAGCAAGGCGACCGTGGCCATGCTGGTATCTACGGCGGCAGCTACGGTGGGTTCATGACCTACGTGGCGTTGTTCAAGGCGCCGGGTGTGTTCAAGGCCGGCGCCGCGTTGCGCCCGGTGGCGGATTGGTCGCAGTACAACCACGAATACACGTCCAACATCCTCAACACGCCCGAGCTCGACCCCGAAGCGTACACGCGCTCGTCGCCGATCGAATTTGCGGCCGGCCTGCAAGATCATTTGCTGATCGCGCACGGCATGATCGACGACAATGTGTTCTTTCGTGATTCGGTGGTGATGACGCAAAAACTCATCGAGCTGCGCAAAGACAAGTGGGAACTTGCGCCGTATCCGCTGGAGCGACATGGCTTCACCCATCCCGACAGCTGGTATGACGAATACCGTCGCATCCACGCATTATTCGAACGCACCTTGAAGTAAGTCCTGCCCATGCTGCGCATCACCGACCTCAAATTGCCGCTGGATCACACCGACGCCGCACTCAGTGCGGCGATCGTGGCGCGGCTGGGCATCGCGGCAACCGAATTGACCGGCTATCGCATCGCCAAGCGCAGCTACGATGCACGCAAACGCGGCGCAATCGTGCTGATTTATGCGCTGGATGTGGACACCCCGCGGCAAGCCGAGCTGTTGCAGCGCGCCCGCGAGAACGCAGACAGCAAGCTGCACCCCACCCCGGATACCACGTACGCCTTCGTGGCCAAAGCCCCGCCGCAACTGCCGCTGCGCCCGCTGGTGATCGGCATGGGGCCGTGCGGGTTGTTCGCCGGGCTGGTGCTGGCGCAGATGGGGTTCCGCCCGATCATCCTGGAGCGCGGCAAGGCGGTGCGCGAACGCACGGTGGACACCTGGGGCCTGTGGCGCCGCAAGGTGCTGGACCCCGAATCCAACGTGCAGTTCGGCGAGGGCGGCGCGGGCACGTTCTCCGACGGCAAGCTGTACAGCCAGATCAGCGACAAGCAGCACTACGGCCGCAAGGTGCTCACCGAATTCGTGGCCGCTGGCGCGCCGGAGGAAATCCTCACCGTCAGCAAGCCGCACATCGGCACCTTCCGGCTGGTGTCGATGGTGGAGAAGATGCGCGCCACCATCGAATCGCTGGGCGGCGAGATCCGCTTCGGCCAGCGCGTCGACGACCTGCTGGTCGAGACCGATGCCGCCGGTACCCGCCACCTGCGCGGCGTGGCGCTGGCCAGCGGTGAACAGATCCGCGCCGACCACGTGGTGCTGGCCTTGGGCCACAGCGCGCGCGACACCTTCGCCA
>NZ_CALMPC010000062.1:0-61812 GCF_937872235.1 uncultured Thermomonas sp. | reverse complement strand
CGTGGCTGGCAATCCAGCCTGGGTTCTTTGTGAATTCGATGGTGGGCCGTGATGGATTCGAACCATCGACCAAAAGATTAAAAGTCTTCTGCTCTACCGACTGAGCTAACGGCCCACAGGGAAAACGATGCCCGACATTGCATCGGGGTGCGCATTCTAACCGAATCGCGCCGCCATGTAGCGGGTTGGGTCCAAAATTCCGGCTTCATTGAAGCCTTGTGCACGCAAATGACAGGCATCGCAATGGCCGCAGGCGCGGCCATCGGCATCGGCCTGATAGCAGCTTACGGTCTGCGCGAAGTCCACGCCCAGGCGCAGGCCCTCACGCGCGATCTCGGCTTTGCTCATGCGCATCAGTGGCGCGTGCACCCGGAAGTGGCTGCCCTCCACGCCTGCCTTGGTGGCCAGATTGGCCAGCGCTTCGAAGCCGGCGATGAACGCCGGGCGGCAGTCCGGGTAGCCGGAATAATCCACCGCGTTGACCCCGCAAAACAGGTCGGTGGCGCCCAACACTTCGGCCCAGCCCAGCGCCACCGAAAGCATGATGGTGTTGCGCGCCGGCACATAGGTGGACGGGATGCCCTGCCCGATGATGTGGCCATCGGTGTCGGTGGGCACCGCAATATCGTCGGTCAATGCCGAACCGCCAATGCTGCGCAGATCCACATTCACGGTCTTGTGTGCCACCGCGCCAAGGGCGATGGCCACGCGTGCGGCGGCATCCAATTCCGAGGTGTGACGCTGGCCGTAGCGCACGCTGAGCGCATGTGCCGCAAATCCCTGCTCACGGGCAATGGCCAGCACCACCGCCGAATCCATGCCCCCGGACACCAGTACCACTGCAGGTTTCATCGGCCCGGCTCCTCGCCCCACAACACTTTGTGTAATTGCATCTGAAAGCGCACCGGTAATTTTTCTTCGATGATCCAGTCTGCCAACGTACGCGGCGTGATCTGGCCGGCGCTGGGCGAAAACAGCACGTCGCACACCTCGAACAAGCGATGTTGCAGCACGATTTGTTTGGCCCAATCGAAATCTTCACGCGAGCAAATCACTGCCTTGACCTGGTCGTGCGCGGTCAGCAGCGGCAGGTTGCTCCACAGGTTGCGCGCCACTTCGCCCGAACCCGGGGTTTTGATATCCAGCACCCGCGACACCCGCGTATCCACACCGTCGATGGCAATAGCGCCCGAGGTTTCCAGCGACACCACATAACCGGCATCGCACAACTTTTCCAGCAAGGTCAGGCAGCGTTTTTGCGATAACGGCTCACCGCCGGTGACGCACACATGGCGCACGCCGTGTTTGGCCACCTCCGCCAGAATAGCGTCGATCTCCCACCACTGCCCACCGTAAAACGAATAGGTGGTGTCGCAATAGGTGCAGCGCAGGGGGCAGCCGGTCAACCGCACGAACACCGTGGGCCAACCCGCATCGCGGGCTTCGCCCTGCAGAGACAGGAAGATTTCGGTGAGCTTGAGGCGCTCGGGCTGGAGGGCCGCCGCTGCGGCGGCCGCATCGGCGACGTCGTTCATCGGTACAGTTTAGCGGTTGCCGGCGATCTGCATGGAACGCAACCGATCCTGCGCGGTGCGTGCCACGTCGGTACCGGGGTAACGCTGCAACACCTGCCGCAAGGTGGCTTCGGCCTGCGGATATTGTTTCTGCCCGTATTGGGTCAGCCCCAGTTTGAGCAAGGCTCCCGGCGCTTTGTCGTGGCTGGGGTAACGATCCAGCAGGGCACGAAACTGATCGCCTGCCATCGCATAGTTCTGGGTGACGTAATAACTTTCACCCAACCAATACAAGGCATTGGGGGCCAGCTGGCCGCCCGGAAATGCAGCCAGAAAGTCCCGCAGGCGGCGCGCCGATTCCACGTAGTCGCCACTCTTCAGGGCATCAAATGCATATCCATAGGCGGTTTGCTCGTCCTTGCCGGCCAGCCCGCTGCCAGCCGCCGCTGCGGTTGGCGCAGTGGCGGTTGCAGATGTCGAGACGGGTGGCGGTACCGCCGCGGTACCGGCTGGCGCAGTGCTGCCATTTTCCAAGCGATCCAGGCGCCCGCTCAGGTCCAGATATTGCGCACGCTGGCTTTGCTTGGCTTGCTCTTGCTGCTGCTGCAGTTGCTCCAGCTGGCCACGCAGCTCCTGCACTTCGCTGCGCAATTGGCTGATCTGATTGACCAGCTCGGTGCCGTTTTGTTCACCGGCAGCACGCTGCTCCAGCACCGCCACCCGATCGGCCAAACTGGCACGCTGGGCCATTACTTGCGGCGACACGATCAGTGCCGCCGCAAGTACGCCAATGGATGCGAAGGTACGCATTACTTGGCGCTGTACACCAGTTCAACGCGACGATTCTTGCTCCAGCAAGCCTCGTTGGATTCGGTGCAGACTGGACGCTCTTCGCCGTAGCTGATCACCGATAGCTGGCTGCTGCCGCCGCCATTGGCTTGCAGTGCCGAGGACACCGCATTGCCACGGCGTTCCCCCAGACCCAGGTTGTATTCGCGGCTGCCGCGCTCGTCGGCATTGCCTTCCAGGCGCAGACGCGCACTCGGGCGGTCGCGCAGGTACTTGGCGTGGCAATTCATGATGGCCTGGAATTCCGGCTTCAACGCATCCTGATCCAGATCGAAGTACACCACGCGCTGACGCAGGCAGGCATCGCTATCGAGGTCGGCGGGGGTGTACACACCGGCGCGCGGGGTCTCGGTGATCGGTGCGGTGGTGGTGGTGTCCACCGCATTGGTCGGCGGCGGCGTTTCCTTGACCTTCTTGGCGCAACCCACGGCAACGAATGCAGTCAGGCCGGCAATGGTCAGGATACGGGCGATCTGGGGGATGGAAGCCTTCATGGTGGATACCTCTGTTCGTGAGTTCGGGGTGAGTTGCAGCAGTGTAGTCATTGCGATGTGAATACGGCGGTCCTATGCCGGCATCTCGCGCTTATTTCTGTCGGAACGGCGACCACGCCGGTTCGCGCACGTCGCCGCTGGCCAGGACCAAGCGTTGCCGCACGCGACCATCGGCCGACACTGCATACAGCACACCACGTTGGCCTTCGCGCGCGGCATACAGCACCATCGCGCCATTCGGGGCAAAACTGGGGGATTCGTCCAGCGAGCCGGGCGAGAGCATGCTCCAACGCGGGCTGCCGGTGCTGCGGTCCATCAGGGCGATGCGATAGACATTGCCAGCCCCTTGCGCGGTGGCCAGCTTCTTGCCATCAAACGACAGCGACGGGCTGGCGTTATAACTACCGTCAAACGTCACGCGGCTGGCGCTGCCACCATTGGCGGAGACTTGGTACACCTGCGGTCGCCCGCCACGATCGGAGGTGAAGTACAGGCTGCTGCCGTCCGGGCTCCAGGTGGCTTCGGTGTCGATGCTGAATTGATTGGTGATCTGGGTCAGGTGTTTGCTGGCCAAGTCCATCACGTAGATGTCGGGGTTGCCACCCTTCGAGAGGGTCATCGCCATGCGGGTGCCGTCTGGCGAGAAACTTGGCGCGCCATTAATGCCACGGAAGTTGGTGATTTTTTCGCGGCTACCGGTGGCGATATCTTGAATCCAGATGCCGGAATTGCCGCCTTCAAAACTGACATACGCCAGCTTATGCCCATCCGGGCTCCACGACGGTGACAGCAACGGCTCGCTGGAATTGACCACGGTACGCGGATTGAAGCCATCGGCATCGGCCACCACCAGAGAATATTTGGCCTCGCGGCCCAAACCGGTGGATGTGACATAGGCAATGCGCGTCCAGAATGCGCCCCGCACGCCGAGGATTTTTTCGTACACCGCATCGCTGATCTGGTGCGCCACATCGCGCTGCGCAGCGCCCGGCGCGGTCAATGCGAAGCCCAGCAGACGCTGCTGCTTGGCGACATCGAACAATTCATACTCGGTGCGGTAATCGCCGCCATTGGGAACGCAACGGCCCACCAGCAAAAAATCCTGTTTGAGCATGCGCCAGGTGGGATACGCGACTTCGCTACCCTCGGTGGGGCGCTCGGGCAAGGTCGCCGGATCCAGCGTGCGAAACTGGCCGGACCGGCCCAAATCAGCGCGCACCACGCCGTCAACATCGGTTTGCCCACAATCGCCGCCAAACGGCACCACCGCAATCGGCAGCGCTGCGGCATTACCGCCGACGATATCGATTTCCAAGCCACCGCGTGACTGCGCCAGCGCGGCACAGCAGGGCAGCAATAACAACGGCAATAGCAATCGGCGGGCGATCTTGTGCATGCGGCTTCACAATCGGTCAGCAAGATGAACAGGATCGCCTATTTGCGCTGCGATAGGGTGAACAGTTGCGGACCAAGCCACGGTTTTCACACCCATCACAGGTCTTCGGCGCGGAACTTCAACACCGGGTCACGCACGAACACGTCCTCGAAGCCGGCATACGGCAACGGCGAGGCCTTCATCACCGCCGCTTCCACCGAGCGCCGGCCCAGATCGTCGTACGGGCAGCCTGGCGACACCTGCACCGAGACCACCTCGCCACCCGGAATCTGCTTGATCAGGACCTCGCAGGTCTGCCCCAGCTTGACCGAATCCGGGCGTGTCCACTGCCGCAAAATCGCATTCATCAGTGCCACTTGGTAGCTGGCACTTTTGCGCAGCCGGCTATTGGGGTCGCCCGGTGGCGGCCGGCTGGGTGGCGCGGCACTGGTGCGGGCATCGGCCAATTGCTGAGCGCGCTGCTCGGCCATCGTGCGATCGCGTGCGGCCAACTCCCGTTGTTTGCGGATTTCCTGCAACAGCTTTTCGCGTGCAGACAATTCCTGTTTTTGTGAGTCCAGCTCGGCCTGCTCAGGTTTCCTGCGCTTTTCTTCTTGCTCTTGCAGCACCTTGGTGGTCGCTGGCGTTACCGCATCGCGCTGCACTTTTTCCTGTTCGACCGGCGCAGGGTCAGGCACCGGTGGCGGCAGTTCGGTCAATTTTGGCGGCGTGGGCTGCTCTTCAATCGGTGTTGGCAGCGGCTCCGGCACTGGCACCGGGGCAAGTGCCTGCTCCACCGGCTTGCGTTGCAAGGCGCGCTGCATTTGCGCACTGAGGTCACTGGCGGTGGCCAAATCAGCCTCGATCGGGTCACCTTGCGCCGCTTGCATCGGCACCTCCCGCGACAGCTTCAGCCCGACAAACAGCAGCGCAAACAGCAGCACATGCAAGCCAATGGCCTGCATGAGAGCAATGCTGGTATCGGCGCGGGTCTGCTTCACAAATCGCCTATCACTTGCCCGGTTTGGCCGTTGCCGGTGGCGCGCCCATCAGGCTGACCCGTGACACTTTGGCATCGCTTTGCAACTTGCCCATCAGCGCATACACCACCTGATAGCGCACGTCGCCATCGCCCGCCACATACACCGATACATCCGGGTCGGCATGGACAAAGGCGGCTACTTTGATCAGCAGTGCGGCTTCGTCCATTGCTTGCGGGCGGTTGAGGCCTTCGTACATCAGCCCCAATTTGCCATCACTGAACACTTGCACCACCAGTGGCTGTTTTTTCTTTTGTTCAAGTGATTTGGCATTGGCCTGCGGCAGGTTCACGTCCACGCCGACATTGAGCAAGGGCGCAGTGACCATGAAGATGATCAGCAGTACCAGCATCACGTCGATGTAAGGCACGACGTTGATTTCGGCCTTGAGTTTGCGCTTGCGCGCACGGCGATTGGAGGTCGCGGCCATGCGCTCAGTCGTCCGAATGGGTCTGACGCTGCAGGATCGACGCGAATTCTTCGCCGAAGGTCTCGTAGCGCACCGCCATGCGCTCGGCGCGGGTGGCGAAGCGGTTGTACGCCCACACCGCCGGGATCGCCGCGAATAGGCCCATCGCGGTGGCAACCAGCGCCTCCGAGATCCCCGGCGCCACCGTGGCAATGGTGGCTTCCTTCATCGAGGCCAAGCCCTGGAACGAAATCATGATCCCCCATACGGTGCCGAACAGGCCCACATACGGGCTGATCGAGCCCACGTTGGCAAGAAATTCCAGATTGCGCTCGAGCCCGTCCAGTTCACGCGAGGTGGTGGCCCGCATCGCCCGCTGCGCGCCTTCCAGCTGCATGCGTGCGTCGACACCACGGCGCTGCCGAATGCGGTTGAACTCGCGCATGCCGCCTTCGAAGATCGCTTCCAGGCCTTCAATACTGCGATGGCGCTCGGTGGCGGTGGCGTAGAGTTTGGGCAGCTCGATACCCGACCAAAAGGTTTCCTCGAAGCGATCGGCTTCATTTTCGGCGCGATCCAGCACGCGCTTTTTGCGCAAGATAATCACCCACGAAGCCAAGGATGCCGCCAACAGCAGCAGCATCACCAACTGCACCGGGATACTGGCGTGCAACACCAACTGCAAGATGTTCAGGCCATGATCCACCGGTGCAGCCGAGGCCGCCTGTGCGCCGTTGCCGGCCAGCTCCACTGTCTGGGTAGCGCCATTGTCTGGCAGCGCCTGCGGCAGGGATTGCAGCATGGTTGAAACGGGCATCAGGAAGCCTCCGGCAAAAGGTGCAATTGCGACAACAGAAAACCCGGGATTGGACTGGGTCGAAAGGTGGATGCGCACAAACTTGCGATTTTCACGGTCGCTTCGACCAACAGCGCGCCATTGCGTTCAATCCGCTGCGCCAGCACAAAACTGGCACCGCGACATTCAAGCAGAGCCACGCTGACCGAAAGCTGATCGTCCAGCCGCGCCGGCGCACGAAAATCGGTTTGCAGCGCACGCACCACGAACACCAGATCGGCATCGCGCTTCAAGACGTCCTGATGCACGCCCACGCTGCGCAGCCATTCACTGCGGGCACGCTCCATGAACGCCAGATATTGCGCGTGATAGACCACCCCACCGGCATCGGTGTCTTCCCAATACACCCGTATTGGCCACACAAACGGCTCAGCCATCGAACAACTCCGCCGCATCGGCTTTCGGCTTGAAGCCCAAATGCCGGTACGCCTTCGGCGTGGCCATGCGCCCGCGCGCGGTGCGAATCAGGAAACCCTGCTGGATCAGGTAGGGCTCGATCACATCCTCCAGCGTGCCGCGTTCTTCCGACAGCGCCGCCGCCAGCGACTCCACCCCCACCGGGCCGCCATCGAAGGCGTCGATGATGATGCCCAGCATGCGCCGGTCGAGCTCATCAAAGCCTTCCGGATCGACTTTCAGCATGTCCATGGCAGCACGCGCACTGGCTGCATCAATCATGCCGTTGCCCTTCACCTGCGCGAAATCGCGCACCCGTCGCAGCAGACGGTTGGCAATCCGCGGGGTCCCGCGTGCGCGCCGCGCCACTTCGGCGGCACCGCCGGCATCGCAGGCAATGCCCAGAATCTGCGCCGAGCGCCGCACGATGCGGGTCAATTCTTCCGGCGAATAAAATTCCAGCCGCTGCACGATGCCAAACCGATCGCGCAGCGGTGCAGTGAGCAGACCCGCGCGGGTGGTGGCACCAATCAGGGTGAACGGCGGCAAGTCCAATTTGATCGAACGTGCCGCCGGGCCTTCGCCGATCATGATGTCGATCTGGTAGTCCTCCATCGCCGGGTAGAGGATCTCCTCGACCACCGGTGACAGCCGATGGATTTCGTCAATAAACAGCACGTCATGCGCCTGCAAATTGGTCAGCAGCGCCGCCAAGTCGCCGGCTTTTTCGATCACCGGCCCGGAGGTCACCCGCAAGTTCACACCCAGTTCGTTGGCGATGACATGGCTCAGCGTGGTCTTGCCGAGCCCCGGTGGCCCGAAGATCAGCACGTGATCCAGTGCCTCACCGCGCCCCTTGGTGGCTTCGATGTAGATCTGCATCTGCTCGCGCACCGGCTGCTGGCCAAGATATTCATCCAGCCGCCTGGGACGGATGGACGCCTCCAGCATTTCGTCTTCGCGGGTGGCGGCGGGGGTGATGATGCGGGAGTCGGTCATCCCGGGATTATCGCTAAATCTCTACTTGCGCGCCCAATTCCACCAGGCGATTGCCGGGGATTCGGAAAAAATTGGTAGCCGGTGCGGCATTGCGATGCAGGAAAGCAAACAGCTTGTCACGCCAGATCGGCATGCCGCGATGGCGGCCCGCCACGATACTTTCACGACTGACGAAATAGGTGGTATCCATCGGGTTGAAGGTCAGCTCGCATTGGTCGCAACTGCGCATCAAGGCTACGGGCACGTCCGGGGTTTCCATAAAGCCATAGCGAATGATGACGCGATAGAAATCATCACCGGAAATCGAGTCGATCTTCATCCGCCGATCTTTCGGTGCATACGGCACATTCAGTGTCTCCACTGTCAAGAATGCATTGTGCTCATGCAGGACTTTGTTGTGCTTGAGGTTATGCAACAAGGCATGTGGCACAACCCCGGAATCTGCGGTCAAAAACACCGCCGTCCCTGGCACGCGCACCGGCGGTGCCAGCATCAAGCCGGGCAGGAATACATCCAACTGGATACCGTCTTTGCGGACTTCCTCGCGCAGCAATTCACGCCCGCGCCGCCAAGTCCGCATCATGGTGAAGACCAGCAGCCCCAGTGCAATCGGGAACCATGCACCGTGGAAAAATTTGGCCCCATTGGCAATCAGGAAACCAATATCCACCAGAATTATGAAGAAGCAGCATGGCAGCACCCACCAACGTGCGCGAGCCCACTGCGCACGCGCCAACAACGCCAGCAGCAAGGTGTCGATCAGCATCGTGCCCGACACCGACACGCCATAGGCGGAGGCCAAGTTGGTGGAGCTTTGGAATGCCAGCACCAGCGCAATCACCGTCACCATCATCAACCAGTTGATGCCGGGCACATAGATTTGACCGATGGTGTCGCGCGAGGTGTGCTTGATCAACATGCGCGGGATATAGCCCAACTGCATCGCCTGCCGCGACATCGAAAACGCACCGGTAATCACCGATTGCGAGGCAATGATTGCCGCCATCGTGGCCAACAGGATCATTGGGTACAACGCCCACTCCGGCACCGCTTCAAAAAACGGGTTGGCCACCGATTCCGGGTGCTTCAACACATTCGCACCCTGCCCCATATAGTTCAGAACCAGGCAGGGCAATACAAAGAAATACCATGCGTTGCGAATGGGCGGTGCACCGAAGTGCCCCATGTCGGCATACAACGCCTCGCCACCGGTCACCGCCAGCACCACCGCGCCGAAAATGAAAATGCCATGCCAGTGATGCTCGGCAAAGAACTGCACCGCCCACCATGGATTCAAGGCTTTAAGAACTTCAGGTGCTGCCAACAGATTCCATACGCCAATCGCCGCAAGAGAGATGAACCACAACACCATCACTGGGCCGAATACCTTGCCGACACGTGCCGTGCCAAAGCGTTGCGCTGCGAACACCCCAACCAGCACCACCACGGTAATGGGCACGATGAAATTTTCCAGCCCAGGCGCGGCCACTTCCAAGCCTTCAACTGCCCCCAATACCGTGATGGCCGGGGTAATCACGCCATCACCGAAAAACAGGGACGCCCCGAAAATCCCGAGAATGCCCACCACATAAGCCGAGCGCGAGCCATTGCGCAACGTGCGCTGCGTCAAGGCCATCAGCGCCATGATGCCGCCTTCGCCATCATTGTCGGCACGCATGATGATCGTCACGTACTTGAGCGTCACCATGGTCATGATGGCCCAGAAAATCAACGAAAGCAGGCCAATCACGGTGTCGTGGTTGTTGACCAACCCATAGTGCGGAGTAAACGCTTCTTTCAACGTGTACAGCGGACTGGTACCGATATCGCCGAACACCACGCCGATGGCACCGACGATCAGCGCAAGCCCGGCGGAGTGCCCCTCTGTATGGCTGTGCTGTTCGGGACTGGATTGTGCGGAAGTCATAGTGATACCTACAGCCGTCTGTCAACGCAGCGCAGACTGCAATGCTTTACGGATGATGGCGGGGGCATCGTCGCCCGCGCCTGCAGATTTTTTCGCCATGCGCTCGGCATCGGCAGGTTTGTAGCCCAACGCCTGTAGCGCGATGATGGATTCGGCCACCGGGTCACCCGGCAATGCGGTGCTGCCTGAGCCAGCGCTGCCCAAGTCGGTGGCACGGTCGCGCAGTTCCACCAGCATGCGCTCTGCGGTTTTTTTGCCGATGCCGGGAATGCGGGTGAGTGCGGCGACATCGCCGTTTTGGATCAGCCGTACAAACTCATCCACCGATGCGCCCGACAGCACCGCCAGCGCAATTTTGGCGCCGATGCCGGAGACTTTCTGCACATCGCGAAACAAGCGGCGCTCGGTTTCGCGCAAAAACCCGTACAGCGACACGCTGTCTTCCTTTTGCGCGTAGTGGGTGAACAAAAACACCTCGCGCCCCAACTCCGGCAAGTCGTAGAACGTGCTCATCGGCGCCTCCAACTCATAGCCAACGCCGTGCACGTCCACCACCAGCCACGGCGGCGCCTTGTGGATCAGGATGCCTTTCAATCGTCCAATCATCGCCGACCCCTGCCCTTGCGTGCCCATGCCGTGCGTGCGACCACGCCCAAGCGCTGTGCACTGGCGCGCACATGCGCATGCGTAATCGCCACTGCCAGCGCGTCGGCCGCATCGGCCTGCAACTTGCCGGACAAGCCCAGCATCACCGCCACCATATGTTGCACCTGTTGCTTGTCGGCCGCGCCACTGCCCACCAGCCCCAGTTTGATCTCTTTTGCGGCGTATTCGCTCACTGGCAAATCACGCGCCACGCAAGCGGCCACCGCCGCACCGCGCGCCTGCCCCAGTTTGAGTGCACTCATGGCATTGTTGGACAGGAACACCTGCTCCACGGCCACTTCATCGGGCGTGTATTCCTCGATCAAGGCCCACAAGCCATCCAGTAATAATCGCAGGCGCAGCGGAAACGTTTCCGCATCCAGCAATACCAGCGGCTGATGATGCACATGGCTCACCTTGCCAGTGGCATCAACATCAATGATGCCCACGCCAGTGCGCTGCGAACCGGGGTCGATCCCAAGGATGCGAGTCACGACGCAGGTTGACCGATTGCCGTGTTACGCAGCGCCGCCGAAATCGGCGTTGGCATAGACGTTTTGCACGTCATCCATATCTTCCAGCCACCGCAGCAGCTTCTGCACTTGCTCGGCCACTTCGCCTTCCACCGGACTGTCGTTGTCGGCACGCATGGTGATTTCAGCGTAGCCCGGCGCAAGCCCGGCGGCCTCCATCGCCGCCTTGACCGATGCAAATGCATCGGGCGAGGTCAATACGTCGATGGCGCCATCTTCCGGGTACACCACGATATCGTCGGCACCGGCTTCAATCGCCGCCTCGGTGATAGCGTCCTCATTGGCACCGGCGTCATAGCTGAGCACGCCCAGCTTCTTGAACATGAAGGCTACCGAGCCTTCGTTGCCCATATTGCCGCCAAACTTGCCAAATGCATGTCGTACATCGGCCACCGTGCGCACACGATTGTCGGTCAGGCAGTCCACAATCACCGCCACCCCGCCCGCGCCATAGCCTTCGTAGCGGATTTCCTCGTAGGACACGCCTTCCAGCTCGCCGGTGGCTTTCTTGATGGCGCGCTCGATCACGTCCTTGGTCATGTTGACGTCAAGGCCCTTGTCGATCGCCGCACGCAAGCGCGGGTTGCCATGCGGGTCGCCCCCGCCGCTGCGCGCAGCGACTGAAATTTCACGGATGATCTTGGTGAAAATCTTGCCGCGCTTCGCATCCACTGCGTTCTTGCGGGCTTCGATGGAGGGGCCACGTCCCATAGATGTACTTCCGGCCGAAAGGCGAAGCCGCGAATTATACGTCTGCTGCTCGACTGGTGTGCTCGGAAGTGGGCGCAAACTGGCCGTGATGTAAAAAATGGCCGGTTTGCCTTGCCGCGCTGTGCGATAACACCAGCCCGGAATGGCTGCAAGGCAGCGCGACATGGTCAGCCAACCACGGGAGCCGGGTTTCCTCCAAAGCCACGGTGCCATCCGAACGCTCCTTGAAGTGCGCAAACAGGCAACCCATCCCACGCGGTGCGATGCCTGCCACCACACCTACCTCGGCAGTACCGCGCCACTCCGCCACACCCGTTTGCAACAGACCGGCACTTCGGCCCAGCAGCGGGCGCGCCCACGGCAACGCCGCCACGCATCGCGCCGTTTCGCTGCCACGCAGAGGCGATCCAAGGCACACCACACGCTGCACGCGGGGATGTTCTGCTTGCTGCAATGCAGTGAGTGCAATCAGCCCGCCCAGGCTATGCCCTACCAAGGCATCGGGTGGCTGCGCCAAGAGCCGCTTCCGCAAGCGTGGCAACGCAAACTCCGGCCCTTCCCATACGCTTGAATAGTCAAAAAGTTCGGTGGCAAACCCCTGCTTGCGCAAGCGCAAGGCCAGCGGCAGCAACCACCACGAAGCGTTGAGCAGGCCATGCACCAACAGCACACGGGGCTGCATGATCAGCGGGCCAAGCGCCGATACATGAACTCGCGGTCGCGCTGCTCACCCACGATAAAGTGGTATTCGCCGGCAAATTCGAATCCATAGCGGGCGTAGAAACGCTGCGCGCCGTAGTTTTCCGACCACACCGATAACCATAAGATCCGTGGGCCATCGGCCAGCAGCCACGCCAGCATCGCGTCCATCAGTGCGCGCCCGGCACCACTGTTTTGCGCATCGCCGCGCAGGTACAGGCGCTTGATTTCGCCATCCTCAGCGCGCACGTCGGCGTGCGGCAACCCGCAGGGGCCGGCCTGCGCGTAGCCAATGGCCTGACCGTCGCGTTCGGCCAGCCACAGCGCATACGGGGAATCGGCGGACAATAGCGCGGCGTAGGCGGCCTCGCTGTGGCTTGCGTCGAGAAACGCCTGCAAATCTTCCGGCGTGTACAGATGGCCGAAGGTTTCGATGAAGGTAAACGTGCCCAGCGCGGCCAAGGTGGCGGCGTCGGCGGGGGTGGCTCGGCGAATCAAAGCCTGCACGATGGCACTCCTGGCGCGGGCGACATGGCATCACTGCTCCCCGGCGCGGGCGAACATCCTGTTCGACGCGCCGCCGTGCGCCATCCATGGCGCACTTTACGCAGTGACGCCATATCACCCATCACACTGATTCGCGCGTCCGAACCGCCACATGCACCTCGGCCAACTGCGCATCGGCGATGGGTGACGGCGCATCGGTCATCAGACACTGGGCGCCGGTGGTTTTGGGGAAGGCGATCACGTCACGAATGGAGTCGCTGCCGGCCATCAGCGCGGCGATGCGGTCGATGCCAAACGCAATGCCGCCATGTGGCGGTGCGCCGTATTTCAGTGCATCCAGCAGGAAGCCGAACTTGCCGCGCTGTTCTTCTTCGCCAATGCCCAGCAATTCAAACACCGCGCTTTGCAGCTTTGAATTGTGGATGCGGATCGAGCCACCGCCAATCTCGTTGCCGTTCAGCACCATGTCGTAACCACGGCTCACCGCGGTCTTGGCGTGGGCACGCAGATCGTCGATGGAATCCACCGCCGGCGCGGTGAACGGGTGATGCAGGGCGACGTAGCGCTGCGCCTCGTCATCCCATTCGAACATCGGGAAGTCGGTCACCCACAGCGGTGCCCAGCCCTCGCTGATCAAGTTGAAGTCCTTGCCGGCTTTCAGGCGCACCGCGCCCATGAAATCGGACACTTTGCCGTAGGCGCCGGCACCGAAAAACACGATGTCGCCGTTGCCTGCGCCCACGTGCGCCAGCAGCGCCTCGAACACGCCTTCGGCAAAGAATTTGGCCACCGGCGAATTGACCCCGCCAGCCTCGTCGATCTTGGCGTAGGCCAAGCCCTTCGCGCCGAATTTGGTGGCGTGCGCGGCGTATTCGTCAATCTGCTTGCGTGACAATGCCGCGCCGCCGGGAATGCGCAACGCGGCCACGCGGCCATCGGCATCATTGGCGGCAGCGGTGAACACCGCAAACTCGCATTGCTTGACCAGATCGGCCACGTCGACCAATTCCAGATCGATGCGCAGATCGGGCTTGTCGGAACCGTAGCGGCGCATCGCCTCGGCGTACGTCATGCGCGGGAACTGCGCGGCCAATTCCACCCCGACCACGTCGCGGAACACATGCCGCACCATGTCTTCGGTCAGGTCTTGCACATCGCGCTCGGACACCCACGCAAATTCCATGTCGAGCTGGGTGAATTCCAACTGGCGGTCGGCGCGCAACGCTTCGTCGCGGAAGCAGCGGGCGATTTGGTAATAGCGATCGAAACCGGCCATCATCAAAATCTGCTTGAACAACTGCGGGCTTTGCGGCAGCGCGTAGAACTCGCCGGGGTGCATGCGCGCCGGCACCAAAAAATCACGCGCACCTTCCGGCGTGGCCTTGGTCAGGATGGGAGTTTCGATGTCCTGGAAACCACGCGCATCCAGGTAATGCCGCAGCGCCGACACCAGCTTGGTGCGTGTCCGCAGCTTGCGCTGCATCTCGGGGCTGCGCAGGTCGAGGTAGCGGTACTTCAGGCGGATGTCCTCGCCCGGGTTCTCGTGGTGGTGGAACGGCAGCGGCTCGGCCTTGTTCAACAGCTCGATCGTCTCGGCCACCACTTCCACCTGGCCGGTCCTGATCTTGTCGTTCACCGACTGCCGGCGACGCACCGTGCCGGTGATGCGCAGGCAGTCTTCGTAGCCCACTGCCACCGCTGCGGCCAACATGCCAGCGTTACCCTCGCTGTCTGCCGGTTCGGCGACGATTTGCACGATACCTTCATGGTCGCGCAGGTCGATAAACACGATCTGGCCCATATTGCGGGCGACATCGGCCCAGCCGCACAGGGTGACGGTTTGGCCGATCAACGTTTGGTCGATCAGGCCGCAGAAATGGGTACGCATGGAGACTCCGGGGAGGTTCGGGCCGGCGGGCACCGGCAAGCCAATCATTTTAACGGGTTCAGTCGGCCGACTTGGTGGCGGATTTGGCGGCTTCCGGCTTGGGGCTCTCTGACTTGGCACTGGCATTGGCTGCTGGCTCGGCTTTGGCTTCGGCAGGCTTGGCCGCATCGCCGGCCAGATTGCTTTTCTTTTCGCCGTCTTTCTTGAAATCGGTTTCGTACCAGCCACCACCGGCCAGCCGGAATTGTGGCGCGGTCAATTGCCGGTGGATGCCGCCGTCTTTGCCGCACTGCGGGCAGACACTGGGGTCGACGTCGGAGAGTTTCTGCAATTTATCGAAGTGATGCCCGCAGAATTCGCAGGCGAAGGCGTAGATGGGCATGGCGCTACCAAGAACAGGGTGAGTAAGAACACATGCGGCACGCAGCCGCGATTTCAAGGCGAAGCTTATTCGTACAACCCCAGCAACTCGGCCTCGGCCTGCTCCAGCTCGCTGCGCAGTTGCAACTGCGTGCGCCCCAAATCAGCCACTTTGCCAGCATCGACATACACCGCCGGGTCGGCCAGCTGGGCATCGCACTCGGCCAGTTTGCCTTCCAGGCGCGCCACGCGCTCTTCGGCTTTTTGCAGCTTGTGCGGGTTGATTCTGGCTTTCGGCGCGGCAGGTGCCGGTGCGGGTACGACCCGCTTGGGCTCTTGCTTGGGTACCGGTGTTTTGGGGTTGTCACTGCCCGGGCGAGTACGCAGCCACGCGGCGTATTCGTCCAGATCACCATCGAACGGCTCGACCTTGCCGCCAGCCACGCGCCAATAGCTGTCGCAGACCAGACCGATCAAATGGCGGTCATGGCTGACCATCACGATGGCGCCATCGAAATCACTCAGCGCTTCGGCCAGCGCTTCGCGCATGTCTAGGTCAAGGTGGTTGGTGGGCTCATCAAGCAGCAATACGTTGGGCCGGCGATAGGCGATCAGTGCCAGCGCCAATCGCGCTTTTTCGCCACCGCTGAAGGTGTCGATGACTTCAAACGCACGGTCGCCGGGGAAATTCCATTTGCCGAGGAAATCACGCAGTACCTGATTGGCCGAATCCGGATCGAGCTTGCGCAAGTGATCCAGCGGCGAGGTGCCGGCCACCAGTGACTCCACCGTGTGCTGGGCGAAGTAGCCGATGCGCAAATCCGGATGCGCCTTACGCTCGCCGGTCATCGGCGCCAGCTCGCCCACCAGGGTTTTCACCAAGGTCGATTTGCCCGCGCCATTGGGGCCCAGCAGGCCGATGCGGTCGCCGGCTTCCAGGCCGAAGCTGGCGTTATGCAGGATTTTGGCGTCGACGCCATAGCCACAATCGCAATCGTGCAGCGATAGCAGCGAGTTGGGCAGCCGCAGCGGTTCGGGGAAATCGATATGCAGCGCGCGCTCGGCGCGTACCGCTTCGGTGCCGGCCAGTTTGGCCAGCCGCTTCATCCGCGACTGCGCCTGCTTGGCCTTGCTGGCCTTGGCCTTGAAACGGTCGATGAAGGATTGCAGGTGGGCGCGCTCGGCCTGCTCCTTCAGATGGGTGATCTGCTGCAGCCGCAAATGTTCGGCGCGCTGGCGCTCGAAATCGGTGTAATTGCCCGAATACAGCTTCGCGGTGCCGTCGTGCAGATGCAAGATGTGGGTGGTGACGTTGTCGAGAAATTCGCGGTCGTGCGAAATCACCAGTAAGGTGCCGTCATAGCGCTTGAGCCATTCTTCCAGCCAGACCACCGCATCCAGATCCAAATGGTTGGTCGGTTCATCGAGCAACAGCAAATCGGATGGCGTCATCAGCGCACGCGCCACGTTCAGGCGCACGCGCCAGCCACCGGAGAAATCCGAGACCGCCTTTTCATGCACCTCGGCCGGAAACCCCAGCCCATGCAGCAGCCGGCCGGCACGCGCCGTGCCATCGTAGCCGTTCACTTCTTCCAGCAACTGATGCGCCACGGCCACCGCTTCCCAATCCTCATTGGCAAACGCATTGGCCTCCATCTGGATGGCCGCGTGCACGGCGCTATCGCCCGACAGCACGAAATCGATCGCCGGGTCCGGCAGATGCGGAGTTTCCTGCGCCACCGACGCAATCCGCGCCTTACCGGGCAGGTCCAGATCGCCCTTGTCGGGCTCGTGTTCGCCCATCAGGGCACCAAACAGCGACGACTTGCCAGCGCCATTGCGCCCGATCACACCCACCCGCCAGCCGGCGTGCAGGGTCAGGTCAACATTGGACAGCAGCAGGCGTTCGCCGCGACGCAGGGCGAAATTTCGGAAAGAAATCATGAGCTCGCCATTGTAACGCCTAAGCCAGCACCCGGCCTTCCCGACACACGCATTGCAACCGATGGCATAGCCCTATGCCATTGAAGCGTTTGCGATCGTGTTAATTCAGTGTTAAACAGACCCAAGTCTTACCCTCCATTGGAGTTGAACATGCCCCGCATGACCCCCCTTGCTCTGGCGCTGTCTTCATTACTGATCGCCGGCCCGGTATTGGCGCAGCAGGCCTCTGCGCCGGCCAGTAAAGATGCCCGTACCCTCGACACGCTGATCGTCACCGGCACCCATGTGGCTGACCGCACAGTGGCAGAATCGCAATCGCCCATCGACATCATCACCCCGGAAACACTGGAGGCCACCGGCACCACCGAGCTGGCCACCGCCTTGGCACGCGCACTGCCCTCACTGAATTTCCCGCGCCCCGGCATGGCCGACGGCACCAGCGGTGTGCGTCCGGCGCAACTGCGCGGATTGTCACCGGATCAGGCGCTGGTGCTCGTCAATGGCAAGCGCCGCCATATTTCGGCGCTGGTGAATGTGAATGGCACGATCGGTCGTGGCTCGTCTGCAGTTGATCTGAACGCGATCCCCGTCGCCGCTATCGAACGCGTGGAAGTCCTGCGTGATGGTGCATCTGCACAATATGGATCTGATGCCATCGGCGGCGTCATCAATATCGTGCTCAAGGGCGCCGGCACTGGAGGCAGTATTGCACTGGGAGGCGGCCAGTATTCCAAGGGCGATGGCCAGCAGTGGCAACTGTCTGGTGATGCAGGCCTGACCCTGGGCGGCGGCGGCGGCACCATCCATTTGGCGGCACAAACCGGCCACCAAGACATGACCAATCGCTCCGGTACCTATCAAGGCACAGCGCCCAACACCGGCAATTTCCCGGGCGTGGGCGAAACAGCATTCAAGCTGGGCGACCCGGATGTGGATCAGACAGCACTGGCATTGAATGCCAATCTGGCCATTGGCGATCACGCCAGCCTGTATGTCACCGCCATGGCCAGTAACCGCGACATCACATCGTTCGCGTTCTATCGCTCCAAAAACCACAGCGGGCAAGGCGCACTGCTGGCGCAGGTTTACCCGAACGGCTATGTACCTGAAATCAATCAAGATGCGCACGACCGTAGCGTGGTGCTGGGCGCCAAGGGCACTGCCGACAATGGCCTGAACTGGGACTTCAGCTACAACTTCGGCGACAGTCTGCTGGGCTTTCGCACCCAGAACACCATCAACTATGCCTTGGGTGTGAGCAGCCCACTCAGCTTCTATGACGGCTCGCTGCAATACACCCAGCAAGTGTTGAACGCCGACTTCTCCAAGCCCATCGGGATTGGATTGGCGTATCCAGCCACCCTCTCCTTCGGTGCGGAATATCGCACCGAAGACTGGGCGCAGCGTGCGGGTGAGGCCAATTCGTATTTCGGTTCCGGTGCACAGGGCTTTGGCGGATTCACACCACGCAACGCCGGCAGTTACAACCGGCACAACTATGCGCTGTACGCGGGCCTGGAAGCTGATGTGTCCGACAAATTCTCGGGCGGTATCGCCGGGCGGTACGAAGACTATTCCGACTTCGGCAGTCAATTCTCCGGCAAGTTGTCACTGCGCTACGCCTTTACCGACAAGGTGGCCTTGCGTGGCACCGCCGCCACCGGCTTTCGTGCGCCTTCGTTGGCACAGCAGCACTATCAGGCGGTGACCACCAACATCAATAATGGTGTGGCCTTTGAAACCGGAACCTTCCCGGCCTCCGGCGCAGCCGCACAAGCGCTTGGTGCAGAGCAGCTCAAGCCGGAGACCTCACGGTCTTACAGCTTGGGTCTGGTGTTGCAACCGTTGGAGCGCGTGTATCTGACGATCGATGCCTACCAGATCAACGTCGATGACCGCATCGTGCTCTCATCCAATCTGAATATCGCCAACAATGCGGCGGCACAGGCACTGTTGGCCAGTCTCGGCATCACCAATGTCACCAGTGCGCGTTATTTCAACAATGCGATTGATACCCGTACGCAGGGCATCGACGTGGTGGGCACTTGGAATGTGCCGCTGGCGGCCAGTAGCCTTAACCTGACCGGCAGCTACAACTACAACAAATCCAAAGTCACACGCATTGCCCCCAACCCTGCCGCGTTGACAGCATTGGGGGCCAATTTGGAACGGATGGGGCGCGATGAACGTGGCCGCATCGAAGAAGGCGCACCACGCGACAAGTTCGCAGTGAACGCAAACTGGGCCCTGCAACATTGGGAGATCAATGCCGGAGCCACTCGCTATGGCCAGTTCACCGCGCGGAACGCCAGCAACCCGCTACAAGACCAGACCTTCGGGGCCAAATGGACGCTTGATCTATCCGTCAACTTCCGTCCTGACCAACACTGGACGATTACAGCGGGTGCTGACAATGCGTTGAACCAATACCCCGAACAAAATACCTACGCCAACTCCACATTCGGCCTGATACCTTACAGCCTGTACTCGCCGTATGGCTTCAATGGTGCGTATTACTACGGCAAGGTCAGCTACAAGTGGTGAGCTGAACACCTTATTCATTTCCACCTTCGCGCCCCGGTCATCCGGGGCGTTTTTTGTTCGAAGTGTTACCCGCACATGCGATGATCGTGGCATCGACCTTGCGGAGTACACATGCCACATCACACCCCCCTGATCGCGATTTTGGTGTATGGCTTCGTGCTGGCCTTTATTCTGGGCGCACTCGCCAATCGGCTGCGGCTGTCACCGCTGGTTGGCTACCTGGTTGCGGGCATCATCGTTGGGCCGTTCACGCCGGGCTTCGTGGGTGATGCGGAGTTGGCACCCCAGCTGGCCGAGATTGGTGTGATCCTGCTGATGTTCGGCGTCGGCCTGCACTTCTCGCTACGCGATCTGATGTCGGTGAGAAACATCGCGATCCCCGGCGCGGTGGCGCAAATCTCCGTCGCCACCCTATTGGGCTTGGGTTTGGCCGAATTGATGGGCTGGTCGCATCTTGAAGGGTTGGTGTTCGGGTTTTCGCTGGCCACCGCCAGCACCGTGGTGCTGCTGCGGGCGATGGAAGAGCGTCGCTTGCTGGATACACGGCGCGGCAAAATCGCGGTGGGTTGGCTGATCGTAGAAGATCTGGCCTGCGTCATCGCACTGGTGTTGATTCCGGCACTGGCCGGCGCGCTGGGTGGCAGCGAAGCGGTAGGCATCGGCGGCATTCTCAAAGCGCTGGCCATCACCTTTGGCAAGGTCGCCGCCTTCGTCGCCTTCATGCTGATCGTCGGCCGCAAGGCAATCCCGTGGATACTCGAACGCATTGCAGGCACCGGCTCGCGTGAATTGTTCACATTGGCAGTGCTGTCCATCGCGATGGGCGTGGCGTTTGGCTCGGCAGCGATGTTCGGTGTGAGCTTCGCACTGGGCGCATTCTTCGCCGGCATGCTGCTCAACGAATCCGAGTTCAGCCATCAGGCCGCACAAGATTCACTGCCGATGCGCGATGCGTTCGCAGTGCTGTTTTTTGTGTCGGTGGGCATGCTGTTCAATCCCAATATTCTGGTCGAGCATCCGTGGCAAGTGCTGGCTACCACGCTCATCATCGTGTTTGGAAAATCGGCCGCCGCCTACCTGATCGTGCGGGCATTCGGGCATCCCAATTCCACGGCGCTGACCATTTCCACCAGTCTGGCCCAAATTGGCGAATTCGCTTTCATCATCGCCGGGCTTGGCTTGTCACTTAAAATCCTGCCGAAGGAAGGCCATGATCTGGTGCTGGCCGGCGCACTGATTTCGATCATGCTCAACCCGATCCTGTTCATGGGGCTGGATCGCTGGCAGGCACGAGAGGACGCACGCAACGCCGCCAATGCCGAACCAGAACCCGAGGTGGTACCGGTGGATATTTGCAACCACGCCATCGTGGTGGGTTACGGCCGCGTGGGCAGCCAGCTTGCCCATCTGCTGCGTGAACGTGGCGTGCCCTTGGTCATCATCGAAGATGATTCCGATTTGGTGGCACAAGCACGCGCCAATGGCCTACCCACCGTGCGCGGCAATGCTGCAAACCAACGCGTCTTGCAGGAAGCTGCACCGGTACGCGCAAAGCTTGCCGTATTCGCGATTCCGCAAGCCCTGGAAGCTGGCGAAACCATCCAGCGCTTGAAAGCGCTTAATCCCGCCATCAGCGTCCTGGCGCGTGCGCACAGCGAAACCCAGGTCAGGTATTTACTCGAACACGGTGCCGATGCGGCCGTTTTGGCAGAACGCGAATTGGCCTACTCGCTGGCGGATATGGTGATGGCCTCACCGCCATGGCGTGTCCCCAGCAAGGCGGCTGTTTAACGCACTCGCCCGGGGATCGGGCGCGCCCGGTCGGCAGTTGACGTAGTGAGCTGCGCGATGAATTTGTTGACCACAAGATCGGTACTGAACCGCGCAGCACTGGCGGGGGCCGCCGCCGCCATCGCCTGCCGGCGAGGGCTGTCATCGATCAGGCGACCAATCAAGTCAGCCAAATCATGGGGGGCATCGCCACGCCACAGCAAACCAGTCTCGCCGGCGATCATCGCTTCAGGCAGACCACCGCGATCACGCGCAATGACCGGCACACCGCAGGCTTGCGCCTCGGCCACCACCCGCCCAAAGGTTTCCTCTTCCTCGGAAGGGCACACCAGCAAATCCAGCGCCGGGTACACCGCCGCGGTGTCATCGCACCAGGGAATGAAGTGATGGCGCGCCGCCTGCCCGACCGCATCCACAACAGCGCGCGTGGCCGCAAGTTCGGCACCTTCGCCCAGCCACAACATCGCCGTACCAGCACGCTCTTGCATCACCTCGATCATCGCTTGTCGCAATGGGGCAACTCCTTTGCCGGTGGTATGCCTGCCAACAAACCCCGCCAGCACCACATCGTCCGCAATGCACAACTCGCGGCGCAATGTTGCGCGAGCTGCAGCCGATGGATGAAAGCGACACATATCAATCGGGTTATGCACGATGTGCAGACAGCGCGCAGGCACGCCATCGTTGATCAACCGTTGGCGCGCAAATTCGGACACTACGAAATAGCGTTTGGCCAAGCGTGGCATCCAATAACGGGTGACCCGGCTGCGGATATACGTCAGATGACGAAACGCAGCCAGCGGCGTCCCGGTGAACAGCGAAGCGAACAGCAACGGCCAATGATGCTTGCCATGTGCTGCCACCAACCAGTCGGCATGCAGCGTGCGTACCGCCTGCAGCACCTTGCGAAATGCACGCGGGTCTTCACCGCCGCGAAAGCGGGTTTCCCTCAGCTGGATGCCGGGCACTTGCCGCATCGCGACCGCCATTTCACTGTCCGCACGCACCACCGCAATCACCCCATGACCCGCACTGGCGCACCCACGCGCAAGCTCCAGAAAAGCCTGCTCGGTGCCCCACAACTTGCGGCTGGCATCCACGAACACGAAATTCATCTGCGCAACTCGGCATAGGGTGTGGCCGCATACAGCACGAACTTGGAAATCCCGCGCCCACCATTGATGGAGATGCGCGGCAACTGCAGTGGGTCGTCACTTGGCCGTGCAATACCTTTGCGGGTGGTGGTGGCAGTGACATAACCGGCCTGCCGCGCCGCCTCGACAACCGCTGCATTGTGGTCGCCATATGGGTAGCAAAAGTGCTCAACCGGTGCCCCTGTCAACGCTTGCAAGCGTTGCCGGCTCTCACTCAATTCTGCGGCCAGGGCGGCCGGATCCAACCGATCCAGATGCGGGTGGGTCCGGGTATGCGAGCCGATCTCCAAACCTTGCTGGTGCCATGTGCGTAACTCGCCCTCACTCATCATCGCTCGCGGCACACCTAACACGGCATCCCATGCATTGTTGCCACCGATGGTGTCGGTGACCACATAGCACGTCGCGCCAAAACCATGGCGTTTCAGAATCGGGGCAGCGTTTCGCACATTGTCCTGATAGCCATCATCCAGCGTGATGGCAACCAGCTTCCCGGCGTTGCCCGCGCGTAAAGCGCGATAACCCTCGCTCATGGACACGCCACGCATGCCCAATCGGGCCAACCAGCGACACTGGCGCTCAAACATATCCGGGCTGACATGCAGCTTGGGCAGTGGGGTCCCCGCCGGTGCGCGGTCGATGCTGTGATAGGTAAAGATGCGCAACCCGTTACCGTACATCGCCTTGGCCGCCATAAAGGTATTCAACGTCTGGGTATCACCAATTCACGCCATATTAACGTATGCAGCATGCAATGACCTGCATCGCACTGTCGTTGCCCGGTGCCTGGAACATCCATCTCAGGCAGGCTCGTCCAACTTTCAACTGACTGCAGGACAGCGCACACTGCGTCCTTCATCGCCGCCACTGGAGCGCCCCATGCGCCATGCGCTATTCCTGCATCGTTCATCCTTGGCTGCCCTGCTATTGGCCCTGTGTGCGTGCGCGCAGGCCGACACCTCCGCGCCACTGCGCGTGCAACTGCCCGCCGCCGCCGCGGCCAGTGCCGCTGGTCGCTTGCTGCTGTTTGCGGAACCTGCCGCGCAGGCACTGGCCAAGGCGAAGGATGGCAACGTGTTGGAGGTCAATGCCAGCCCGTTTGGCGGTGCCGACGACGCCAGCATGGCCGCGATGGATATTGCACGCTTGGCCCCCGGGCAATCGCTTGCGGTAGATACCGACACGCTCGCGTGGCCAACGTCGTTTTCGAAATTGGCCGATGGCGAGTATTACGTGCAAGCGGTGCTGGATGTGGCCGGCGATGACAATTACGGCGGACGCGGTGCCGATGACATCTTGAGCGCGCCAGTCAAAGTGACGCTGGGCAAGGCCGCCACACCCACCACCTTGGTACTGGATCAACGGCTGCCGGCAGCGGGGGACCCGTGGCAATTGCCTCCTCGCTTTTCCGAGGCCATTCGCAAGGCGGCACCCGCGGCAAAAGCGGCCACCCGTGAAATTGATTTCATCAGCCCCGCGCTCAGTGCATTCTGGGGGCGCCCCATCCATATGCACGGTTGGGTGGTCCTGCCCCCCGGCTACGACGGTGCCGCACCGGCGCGCTACCCGGTGCTGTATTTCACCCACGGCTTTGGCGGCAACCAACGCGGCTTGATTGGCACCGCCGTCAATGCCTATACCGGCATGCAGTCGGGTGAATTGCCACCGATGATCTGGGTCTTGCTGGACGAATCCAGCGCCACCGGTACCCACGAGTTTGCCGATTCGGTCAATAACGGCCCGTGGGGGCAAGCATTGACGGAAGAATTGATCCCCCATCTGGAAAGCACCTATCGGATGGATGGCAAAGCCTCCGGCCGCTTCCTCAACGGCCATTCCTCCGGTGGCTGGGCCACACTGTGGCTGCAAGTGCGCTATCCGAAACTGTTTGGCGGTACATGGTCCACCTCGCCCGACTCCAGCGTATTCGATGACTTCTGCGGTATCGACTTGTACGCCGCCAATGCCAATGTCTATCGCAAACCGGATGGCAGCCCGTACCCCATCATGCGTGACAAAGGCAAGGTACAAGCCAGCTTCGAACAATTCGCCCGGATGGAAGAAACGACCGGCCCGATAGGCGGGCAACTGGCGTCGTTTGAGTGGGTCTTCTCGCCACGCGGCACCGATGGTCGTCCAACCCCGATGTTCGATCGTGGCACCGGCAAGGTGGATCCGCAGGTCGTGGCGTACTGGGGCGCGCATTACGACATCGGCCGCATCCTGCGCACGCAATGGCCGCAACTCGAACCCGACCTCGACGGCAAACTGCACCTCTATGTAGGCACCGCCGATACGTTCTATCTGGACGGCGCTGCCTACAAGCTCAAGGCGGTACTGGACGGCTTGGGCGCCAAGTCGGATTTCCGTTTTGTGCCCGGCCGCACCCACTTTGACCTGTATGTGGAGGGCAGCGACCGCCAAGCACTGATGAAAGATATCGCGTGGCAGATGTATGCCATCGCTCGGCCCGGCGCCAAACGGCCCGCAAGGAAACCGACGGGCAAACTGACAGCCCATGCCGAGTAGTCAAATCGCAGAATGCGTGCCCTGTTCCTGCAACTCTGCAATGCAGGCACGCAACCGGCGATAGCCCTCCACCAGACGCGGCCCGGGGCGGCCCAGATAGGCTTCGGAAATGGCATGGATGCGTCCATGCCGCAGCGCAGGCAGGGCCGCCCAGCCGTCGCGCCGAATGACAATCTCGGCGCGATAGTTCTCCTCTTTCACCCCGCACCAGCTCATCACCACCACGTCGGGGGCGGCAGCCAGCACGCGCGGATGGTCCAGCGGCAAACTCTTCGCGTCTTCATCGGCCCATGGGTTGCAGCCACCGGCGCGCTCGATCAGATCCGTGACCCACGAGAACCTGGCGGGCGCAATCACCGGTTTTGGCCACCACTCCACCAACACCTTGGGCCGATCACCTGCCACTGCCACAGCCGGCATCAAAGCCTCCATCTGCGCCACCAGTGCCGCGCCACGTGCGGGCACGCCCAGCGCATCGGCAATGGCTTGAATATCGGCATACACATCTTGCAGTGATTGCGGATCACACACCAGCACCGCAAGACCCGCATCGCGCAATGCGTGTACTACCTTCTCATGCCCCGGCACCGTCAGCGACGTCAGTACCAACTCGGGCTTGAGCGCCAGCACCGCGTCGATATTCAAGTCCAGATCGCGCCCCGTCTTAGGCAGCGCGGCCACCACATCGGGGGGATAGTCCGAATCACTGTCCACCCCGACCAGCATCTGCGCGCAGCCCAACGCGCAGACAATTTCGGTATTCGAGCAGGTATGCGAAAACACCCGCATCACGGTCACGATCGAACTGGCGCAGACAACCGCACCAGCCCTGGCCCGCACGTCACCGCCACACTCCAGTGCGACCCGCATCGGAATGCCCGGCTTGGCCGTGTTCGCTCCCGTACTTGAATACCATCCGAACTCCCCGCGCATTGCCGCACAATTGCGGCCGCTATCATACGCACGCTAGCAAACTCACCACGATCACGGAGATTCGCATGTTGAAATTCTGGCTTGCCGCCACACTGGTGCTCTCGATGTTGTTCAGTCGCAGCGCTTTCGCACAGCAAGCAGGCCAGCTTGTGGTTGACGTGTCACCATTCACCAGCGAACAGACGCTGCCAAAGAAAGTCGACAAGCAGCTGCGTAGTGGCGGCATCGAATGGGGCGTGAAGGATGGTCTGTTGGTATTCACCATGGTGGCCAAGCAGTTCATCGACTATCCAATCAATCACATGACCCGCTACGGCCAATCCGAGACGATCGAACTTCCCGCCGGTGACTATCGAATTACCGGCATCGGGCTGGAAATGACGACCGCCTTCAGCGTGCAAAAGATCCTCGACAAGGGTGCGTATGTGAACGAAGACGTGGTGGCATTCCGCATCGAGCCAGGCCAAACCACCACGCTGCATATCAAGCCGGTCATCTACAAGGACGCGACGTTTGCGGTGAACTTCTGGATGCCCACCCTGATGGCAAGCCTGTCGACCAACGGCGACAGCGCATCGCCAGAGATCGCCCTCAACCAGCGGCTGCCAACGTCCATCCGTTGGCCAGACTACAAAGGCCCGCTCAAATTTGTTGCCAGGTAAAACGGGCATCGCCCCGGCCGGTATCCGCGCCGGGGCATGGCATCACTTGACGAACACCAGCCTGCCACCCTCAGCGTCCACCTTGACCACGTCGCCATTGCCGAACTGGCCGGACAGGATTTGCTGCGCCAGCGGGTTTTCCAGTTGTTGCTGGATGGCGCGCTTGAGCGGACGGGCGCCGTAGACCGGATCAAAGCCGACATTCCCGAGCAGGTCGAACGCCGCATCGGATAGTTCGATGCGAATGCCGCGTTCGCCCAGACGCTTTTCCAGACTGCGCAATTGGATGCGCGCAATCTGTTTGATCTGCGCCTTGTCCAGCGGGTGGAACACCACGATGTCATCCAGCCGGTTGATGAACTCGGGACGAAAATGCGCTTGCACCACCCCCATCACCGCGGCCTTCATCTGGAGGTAAGCCTCGGCTGAATCGTCGCCGGCCAGCTCCTGAATCTGATGGCTGCCAAGGTTGCTGGTCATCACGATGACCGCGTTGCGGAAATCCACGGTGCGGCCTTGACCATCGGTGAGGCGGCCATCGTCGAGCACTTGCAGCAGGATGTTGAACACATCCGGATGCGCTTTCTCCACTTCGTCCAGCAAGATCACGCTATACGGGCGGCGGCGCACGGCCTCGGTCAGATAGCCGCCTTCTTCATAACCCACATAGCCGGGCGGCGCGCCGATCAGCCGGCTGACGCTGTGCTTTTCCATGAACTCGCTCATGTCGATGCGCACCATCGCATCGCTGGAGTCGAACAGGAAGTCGGCCAACGCCTTGCACAGCTCGGTCTTGCCCACGCCGGTCGGGCCGAGGAACAGGAATGAGCCGCTGGGGCGATCAGGATCAGACAGCCCTGCGCGCGAACGGCGCACCGCATCCGACACCGCTTTGATCGCTTCCTCCTGCCCGACCACGCGGGTGTGCAGCTGCGCTTCCATCTGCAGGAGTTTTTCGCGCTCGCCTTCCAGCATCTTGGACACTGGAATGCCGGTCCAGCGCGCCACCACTTGCGCAATTTCCTCGGCGGTCACTTTGTCTTGCAGCAGGGTGAAGCCACGGGTCTCGGCTTCCTGCGCGGCGGCAAGCTGCTTTTCCAATTGCGGAATCTGCCCATACTGAATTTCGCTCATGCGCGCGTAATCCTGCCGGCGCTGTGCGGCTTCCAGTTCCAGCCGTGCGGCTTCGATCTGTTCCTTGACCTTGGTGGCCCCTTGCAAGGTGGCCTTCTCGGCCTTCCAGATTTCCTCCAGGTCGTTGAACTCGCGCTCCAGCGTATTGATCTCGGCTTCCAGATCGGCCAAGCGCTGTTTGGATTCGGCGTCTTTCTCTTTTTTCAGTGCCTCACGCTGGATTTTCAGCTGAATCAGGCGACGTTCCTTGCGGTCCATTTCTTCCGGCTTGGAGTCGATCTCCATGCGGATGCGCGAGGCCGCTTCGTCCATCAAGTCGATGGCCTTGTCCGGCAATTGGCGATCCGCGATGTAGCGGTTGGAGAGCGTGGCGGCGGCAACGATCGCAGGATCGGTGATTTCCACCCCGTGATGCACCGCGTAGCGTTCTTTCAGGCCGCGCAAAATGGCAATGGTGTCCTCCACCGTGGGCTCCCCGACGAACACCTTCTGGAAGCGGCGCTCCAGCGCAGCATCCTTCTCCACGTACTTGCGGTATTCGTCCAGGGTGGTGGCGCCGATGCAGTGCAGCTCGCCGCGCGCCAGCGCCGGTTTCAGCATGTTGCCGGCATCCATACTGCCTTCGGCCTTGCCCGCGCCGACCATCGTGTGCAGCTCGTCGATAAACAGAATGATCTGGCCTTCGTTCTTCGACAGATCGTTGAGCACCGCCTTCAGGCGTTCCTCGAACTCACCACGGAACTTCGCGCCCGCAATCAACGCGCCCATATCCAGCGACAACAAGCGCTTGCCGCGCAGGCCTTCGGGCACCTCGTTGTTGACGATACGCTGGGCAAGCCCTTCCACAATCGCGGTCTTGCCCACGCCAGGTTCGCCGATCAGCACCGGATTGTTCTTGGTGCGCCGCTGCAAGACTTGAATGGTGCGGCGGATTTCTTCGTCGCGGCCCACTACTGGATCCAACTTGCCGGACTCGGCGCGGGCAGTCAGGTCGATGGTGTATTTCTCCAGCGCCTGACGCGCCTCTTCGGCGTTTTCGTCGGTCACTTTCTCGCCCCCACGCAATTTCTCGATCGCCGCCTCAAGTTTCTGCTTGTTCGCACCCGCAGCCTTCAACACTTTGCCGGTATCGCCGCTATCGTCAATTGCAGCCAGCAAGAACAATTCGCTGGCGATAAAGGCATCGCCGCGTTGCTGCGCCAGTTTGTCCGTCACATTGAGCAGGCGCGACAAATCGTTGCCCACACTGACCGTGCCGGCCTGCCCGGAGACTTTCGGCAACTTGTCCAGCGCCTCGGCCAGGCGCAGCCGCAGATCGGCCGCATTCACACCGGCCTGCGCCAGCAATGGGCGGGTGCCGCCACCTTGTTGATCCAGCAAGGCCAGCAACAGGTGAGCAGGCTCAATCAGATTGTGATCGCGACCCACGGCCAGCGACTGCGCGTCGCTCAAAGCCTGCTGGAAGCGCGATGTAAGTTTGTCCATGCGCATGGGTAATTCCTAAATGAGAAGGCCACAAGAGGCCACTGTCCTGCACATGCGGGCGGGCTGCCGTGATTCAAGTCAAATCCCGAACAAGGGTTGGCTGCGGTATGGTTTGGCATCAACTTCGAGCCTCCCCCATGCCCCATCTTGCCCCCATTGCCAGCGCGCTGCTGCTGAGTGTTGCCCTTGCCACACCCGCCGGTGCCGCGCTTGCGCCCACCGAGCTGCGCATCAGCCGCGCCGCCGACGCCAGCCAAGCCCGCAGCACCGCCCTGCTCAAGCGATTGGTGGCGCAAAACAGTGGCACCTTCAACACCGCGGGAGTGACAGCGGTGGCAAACATGCTGCGCCCGGAATTCGAAGCACTTGGCTTCCAGGTGAACTTCAAACCCATGCCGGACAGCGGGCGCGCCGGACATTTGATTGCGATCCACCACGGCAACGGCAAGGGCAAGCGGGTGCTGCTGATTGGACATCTGGATACGGTGTTTGAGCCGGACAATCCGTTTACCGGCTTTCGCATCGAAGGCAAGCGCGCCTTCGGCCCCGGCGTAGGCGACGACAAGGGCGGCGTGGTGGTCATCCTGTCCGCACTGCGTGCTTTGCGCGATGCCGGCACACTGCAAGATGCCGATATCGAGGTGGTGCTGACCGGTGATGAGGAAGAAGTGGGGATGCCGGTCGCCCTTGCCCGCGCCGATTTGATCGCCGCCGGCAAACGCGCCGATGCGGCGCTGGATTTCGAAAATATCTCGCACCAGAACGGCCGCGAAATGGGTGCGGTGGCACGGCGCTCGTCCAACGAATGGACACTCACCGTGCATGGCGAATCCGGCCACAGCTCCGGTATTTTTTCCAAAGCCATGGGCGATGGTGCAGCGTTTGAGCTGGCACGGATTCTGGCCGCATTTCGCACTGAACTTCCAGAACCCAATTTGACCTTCAATGTGGGGTTGCTGGGCAGCGGCGAGCAGGCCACGTTCGATGCCAACAAGACCCGGCTCAGTGCCAGCGGCAAGGACAATATCGTGCCCGGCATTGCGCTTGCGCGTGGCGACTTCCGCACGCTCAGCCCCGAGCAAACCGCACGCGTCAGCGAAAAAATGCGCACGATTGTCAGCCGTCACCTGCCATTGACCAGCGCGAATATCACGATTGAAGAACACTACCCACCGATGGCCCCCACCGCTGGCAACCGTGCGTTGCTGGCAAAACTCAACAGCATCAATCGGGATCTGGGTTTGCCCGAACTCGGCGAGATTGACCCGCTAAGCCGCGGCGCGGGGGATATCGCGTTTGTGGCCCGCGATGTGGATGGCCTGGTGGGGATGGGCGCGTCCGGTGGCGACAGCCACGGTCCTGGCGAATATATCGAGCTGGACTCCCTTCCGCGCCAAGCCAAGCGCGCTGCACTGCTGATTTATCGGCTCTCGCAAACACCGCGCTGAGTCAGTTCAGGCCTGCATCCACACCAGCGTAGCGATGCGACCGCCGCGCTGATCACGGCGGTGCGAGAAAAACCGTGCCGGATCCGAAATCGTGCACTGCTCGCCCCCAAATACCGCCGTCACCCCCACCGCCTGCAAACGCTGGCGCGCCAAGGCGTACAGGTCCACCTTCCAATGCCCCGGACGGGTGGCCACAAACGCCGCTGCCGCCGCGGGATCGCGCTGCACAAATGCAGCAAAGACGTCTTCACCGATTTCGTACGCTTGCGGGCCGGCAGCGGGACCCAACCACGCCATCAATTGCTGCGCCGGGGTGCGCATCGCGCCCACCGTAGCCTCCAGCACCCCCGCGCACAACCCGCGCCAACCGGCATGCGCCGCGCCAATGTCATCACCGGCTCTCGATGCAAGCACCACTGGCAAGCAGTCGGCGGTAAGAATGGCCAGCACCCTGCCGGGCGTTGCTGTCACCGCGGCGTCAGCTTCGGGCTCATCGAAGCCCGGCTCCACTGCAACAGCAACACCATGCACCTGGCGCAGCCAACGCGGCGACGACGGCAAGTGCAAGGCGGCTTGCAACTGGCGGCGGTTTTCAATCACCGCATCCACGTCATCACCGCAGCGCGAGCCCAGATTGAAATGGTCGAAGGGTGCCGTGGATACGCCCAAGCCATGCCGCAAGCTGGTCAACGCATGCACGCCGGGCGGTGCCGGCCAATCGGCATGCAAAAACGCGCTCATCGGCGCGCCCGCTCGATAGCGGCGTGGCTGGCGGCATCCGCACGCAGCTGGTGCATGAGCTGCTGCATATCCGCTGGCAACGGCGCTTCGCAACGCACTGGCGCACCGCTGACCGGGTGCATGAACTCCAGTACTTCGGCATGCAAGGCTTGGCGCTTGAAGCCGCGCAGGCAAGCGATCAATTCCTCCGACGCGCCCTTGGGCAGCCGCAAGGAGCCGCCATACAGCGGGTCGCCGATGATGGGATACTTCAGATGCGCCAAATGCACGCGGATCTGGTGGGTACGCCCCGTTTCCAAGCGGCATTCCAGCGCGGTATGGCTGCGAAAACGCTCACGCAAACGGTAATGGGTAATGGCGTCTTTGCCATCCTCGCGCACCGCCATACGCAGGCGGTCGCGCGGGTGACGGTCGATGGCGGCGTTGGCGGTGCCGCCGGCCACCAGCGCCCCCAATACCACCGCGAGGTATTGCCGATGCACGTCGCGCGCCGATAGCTGCGCGACCAATGCAGTCTGGGCCACCAGGGTGCGTGCCACCACCATCACCCCGCTGGTGTCTTTGTCCAACCGATGCACGATACCGGCGCGCGGCAACTTGTCCAGCGCCGGGTCGCGATGCAGCAAAGCGTTGACCAAGGTACCGGCCGGGTTGCCGGCACCCGGGTGCACCACCAAGCCGGCTGGCTTGTCGAGGACAAACACGTGTTCGTCTTCATACAAGATCGACAGAGGGATGTCTTCGGCCACGGCGTGGGTTTGCACTTCCTCCACCACATTCAGGGTGATGGTCTCGCCACCCCGCACGGGGTCGCGCGGGCGCGCCGGCGCGCCATCCACAGTGAGGTCGCCAGACTTGATCCAGGCGGATAATCGCGAGCGGGAATATTCCGGAAATAGTTCCGCGACGACGGCGTCCAACCGACGGCCGGCAACGGAATCGGGGACTTGGGCAATACGCAAGGCGTGTTCATTCATGGGAATCGGCGGGCGCCTCACGAAAAGGCGCGCATTCTGGCGTGGTTAAAGCTTGGGACTGGTATTATCCAGCCTTCATGCCCCCGGCGCCCGTTCGATGCCCATGATTTCGCGTTCCCCCTTGATTCGCACCACCCTCGTGCTTGCATTGGTCGTTGCCGCCACCGGTTGTTCGGGGGTCAAAGGCCTGTTCAAGAAGGACAAAGACAAGAACGAAGGCGTCCCGGTTGCCACCTTGTTCGACAAGGCTCATGACCAAATGGAGCATGGCAACTGGAGCAATGCTAACGAGACGTGGGGTCGCTTGATTGCCCAATATCCTTACGGTGCCTATACCGAACAGGCGATGATGGAGCAGGCTTACGCGCAGTTCAAAGCAGGCAAGCACGAGGATGCGATCTCCTCGATTGACCGCTTCATCCGCACCTACCCGACGCACAAGAACATCGCCTATTTCTACTATCTGCGTGGTCTGTCCAACATGGCGCGCAATACGGTGTTCATGGCGCGCACGTTCAAGCTGGATACCAGCACCCGCGACTTGGAAGCCCCCCAGCAGGCCTACAACGACTTCAACACCGTCTCTACTCGTTATCCCAACAGCCGCTACGCCGGCGATGCTCGCCAACGCATGGTGTATTTGCGCAACGAGTTCGCCCGCTTTGAGCTGAACACCGGTTTGTATTACCTGCGCCGCAGTGCTTGGGTGTCGGCTGCTGATCGCGCCACCTATCTGCTGGAAACCTATCCGCAGAGCGAATACCAATACGATGCCGTGGCCTTGCTGGCCGAAGCCTATACACGCATGGGCAATACGGCCTTGGCCGCCGATGCCAAGCGCGTGCTGGAGCAAAATGCACCGCAGCACCCGTGGCTGCATGGCAAATGGCCCAATGACCGTGGAATCATCAGCCGCTTGAATCCGTTTACCGGCGACGCGCGTTGAGTTGAAAAGGGGCCGCAGCGGCCCCTTTTTCTTGAGCCATTTTTTGTGCTACCCGCTTGACTCAATCACGCCAGCCATTGCTGATTGGGTAGCGCCGCTCGCGCCCAAACGCGCGCCGGCTGACTTTCGGGCCTGGCGCGGCTTGATGGCGCTTCCATTCACCAATCCGCACCAGCCGCAGCACTTTATCCACGATGGTTGCAGCAAAGCCCGCCGCAACGATCTCGGCATGGCCCTGTTCTTGATCCACATGCCGCAACAAGATTGCATCCAGCACGTCATATGGCGGCAGCGAGTCTTGGTCCAACTGGTTTTCACGCAACTCCGCCGAGGGTGGGCGGTCGATCACGGCCTGCGGAATCACCCGGTCGCCCACCGTGTTGCGCCAACGCGCCAAGGCAAAGACTTCAGTCTTGTACAGATCCTTGATCGGCGCATAGCCGCCGCACATATCGCCATAAATCGTGGCGTAACCCACCGCGTACTCACTCTTGTTGCCGGTGGTCAGCAGCAGGCCGCCCAGCTTGTTGGACAGCGCCATCAGCAAGGTGCCACGCGTACGCGATTGCAGGTTTTCTTCGGTGGCATCAGCAGGCTTGCCGGCAAACACCTCGGCCAGCGCATTCAAATAGCCTTGGAATGGGGTTTCGATGGGCAGCGCCAGCAACTTCACGCCCATCGCATCACATTGTTCCTGCGCCAGATCATTGGACAGCCCCGCCGTAAAGCGTGAGGGCATGCGCACGGCTGTCACGTTCTCCGCGCCCAGTGCATCCACCGCAATGGCCAACACGACCGAAGAATCAATGCCACCGGACAGCCCCACCCACGCCTGCTTGAAGCCGTTCTTTGCGCAGTAATCGCGGGTGCCACGCACCACCGCCCGCCACGCCAGCGCGTCGCGGCTTTCATCGCCGTCCACCGTCCATTGCAGGGGCGCAAAACGCTTTGCTTCGGCATCAAACTCCACCACCAGCCACTGCTCTTCAAATGCCACCGCCGCCGGATGCACGCTGCCGTCGCCATCGCACACCACCGATGCGCCATCGAAGACCAAGGCATCCTGCCCACCCACCACATTGAGGTAGGCAATCCCGGCACCAGTCTCGCGCGCGCGCTGCACCAGCAACGCATCGCGCTGGGCATGCTTGTCGTGCTCATACGGCGAGGCATTGGGCACCAGCACCAGTTGCGCGCCCTTGGCGACGGTACTGGCGATGGGTTCGGCAAACCACAGGTCTTCGCAAATCACCACGCCGACATCAATGCCGTTGATTTGGAATACGCAATCCTCGCGGTCCGGATCGACATCGAAATAACGGCGCTCATCAAACACCGCATAGTTGGGCAACTCGCGCTTGCGGTAGGTCTGCTCGATGACGCCATCGCGCAGCACGCTGGCGGCGTTATACACCACCGCACCCGCAGGCTGCGGCCAACCCACCACTGCGGTGATCCCCTGCACGCTGGCAGCAATGCGCTGGATGGCCTGCTCGCATTCGCGCAGAAAACTTGGGCGATACAACAAATCCTCGGGCGGATAACCCGACAGCGCCAACTCCGGAAACAGCACCACATCCGCGCCGTACTCGTCGCGTGCAGTGGTGATCCCATCGAGAATGCGTGCGGCATTGCCGGCCACATCGCCCACCGGAAAATCAAATTGCGCCATTGCGATGCGCAGCGTATTGGCCACGGTCATATCCCCGAGATCAGCATGTCGAGAGCCGCAAGGATGGTCAGGCGTTCGGCCGACAAATCCGCCTCATGCCTGCCAAGCATCTGCATCGGCACATTGGTGATCTGCGCTGCATCCATCACCAGCCGCTTGCCTGCAACCATCAGCACCGGCATCAGCCTTGCCACCAAAGGCCCCGCCAGTTGCGGTGCAATCAAGGGTACAACCACGCGCGACTGGGTGGCATCGATCAAATCACTTTGCACGATCAGCCAGTATGGAATGGTGCGCTTGGATGCGGCATCCGCATTCACATACGCGCAAAATTGATTCATGCAGCAGACGACGCCTTGAGTGCAGCCTTGAACGCACGCACATGATCACCGGCAAGCCCATCCCGCTCGATACGTGCGTTGTAGGCGGCGATCGCCTCGCGATTTTCTTCCAGCCACTTGGCACGTTTGCGTGCACGCACTTCGGCATCCAGCGCACGTTCCAGCGTGGCAGACAAGTTGATCTCCAGCGCCTTGGCGTCTTCCAGCAAGCCCTGATTGATACTGACATTGGTGGCACGCTTGCCGTAACCGGCGTAACGCTCTCGAATGCGCATGACATGACTCCCTTGTATGCGCATTAATCATGCGCACTTCAACTGTGCCCGTCAAGCCAGCCGGTTCGCCCAGCGTCATCTTTCGCCGCCGCGCTCCGCTAAAATGTACTCACTCCCCCTCAATCATCGCCGCGCCCAACCGGGCGCGGCACGCACGCTGGAGCACGACGCAATGGGTCTGGATCTTGTCCCCACCGGCAACAACCCGCCGGATGAAATCAATGTAGTCATCGAAATCCCGAAGGATGCCGAGCCGGTCAAGTACGAGGTGGATAAAGCCTCGGGCGCGATCTTCGTGGATCGCATCCTGTCCACGCCGATGCGCTACCCGTGCAATTACGGCTATGTGCCGTACACCGTGTGTGGCGATGGCGATCCGGCCGATGTGCTGGTGATCCTGCCGCTGCCGCTGGTGCCCGGCTCGGTGATTCGTTGCCGCCCGGTGGGTGTGCTGAAAATGAGCGATGAGGCCGGCAGCGACGAAAAAATCCTCGCCGTACCGGTGGACAAAGTGTTCAACGGCTACAGCCACATCGACGATATCGCCAAAGTCAGCAAGCACTGGCTACAGCGCATCGGCCACTTCTTCGAGCACTACAAGGATCTGGAAGACGGCAAGTGGGTGAAACTGGATGGTTGGGACGGCGTTGCCGAGGCGCGTAAGATCATTATCGAGGCGATCGAGCGCTACAACGCGAGCGACGACAAGCCGAAATTTTAATATGGCATTGCTGTTGCAACAAAAACCGCCGGCAGCAAGCCGGTGGTTTTTTGTTTTGCCAGGCATGCGCCACGCTTACATCCCACTCGCTTTATGCGGATACTTGGCAAAGATGCCAGTGATGGCCGCATCGATTTCACTCAATTTCTGTTCTGGCTTTTGTTTGGATCGTACCGGATTGCTGGCCGAGCCCGTCCACACCATGCGATTGCGTTTACCGTCCACCAAATCCACGGTCAACGTGCCTTCCTTGTAGCGCGACACTTGGGTTTCGTCATACCAAATCGGTACCGCGACATAGGCTTTGTGACGATAGCTGTAGAACCACTCGGTGTCGCTGCGCGGCACCGTCCATACGGCGGTTTTGTCTTCCACCACGCCTTGGAAATTCACCAGCAGGTCGGCCCCGCTCGTGGCAAAGCGATAACCGCGTGCTTCCATTTCTTTTTGTACATCGGCGCGGATACGCTCGGAAATCCAGCTGGAATAGCCAGACTGCTCCATCGCAATTGGCTGATAGAAACCCCATGTCTGGTACTGGCCGAAATTGGCAGTGGGGTCATGGTCGGTACGCACGGCAGGACCACTGGCACAGGCTGTCAAACCCAACAGGGATGTCATCAATATCGTTGCAGCGAGCAGACGCAAGGGGCGCAACATGGTGACTCTCCTCATCAGGCGATGGTTGGAATCATCGCACCACCAAACATACCCTGGCTGAACAAACCACGATGTGGCGCATAAAAAACGCCGGCGAGTGCCGGCGCTTTGCAAAACCCGTCCACCGCCGTGACCGGTGATCAGTGCTTGAGATTCTTGCGCAGACGCTCCAGCGCCTGCAACTGCGCGGTGACTTCGGCCAGACGTTGCTGCGCTTCGGCAATTTCCATCGCTTCACCACGCCGGGCAAGGATGCGTTCGGCTTCTTCCTTGGCTGTGCGCACCGCGGCTTCGTCGATTTCATCGGCGCGCACCGCAGTATCGGCCAGTACCGTCACCACCGTCGGCTGCACTTCCAGAATGCCGCCGGAAATGGCGAAGTCCAATTTCTCGCCGCCGGCCAAGGTCACCACAACCTTGCCCGGCTTCAGGCGGGTGATCAGCGGCGCATGCTTGGGCGCGATGCCCAGCTCGCCGAGTTCACCGGTCGCCACAACCAGCTCGGCCTCGCCGTGGAAAATCTCGGCTTCGGCACTGACGATGTCGCAACGGAAGGTGGATGCCATGATGATTCCTTACGCCGCCAGCTTCTTGGCTTTTTCGACAGCCTCGTCGATCGAACCCACCATGTAGAACGCCTGTTCCGGCAGGTGGTCGTAGTCGCCGTCCACAATGCCCTTGAAGCCGCGGATGGTCTCCTTCAGCGGCACGTACTTGCCCTTCGAGCCGGTGAACACTTCGGCCACGGTGAACGGCTGGCTGAAGAAGCGCTCGATCTTGCGTGCACGCGCCACCGCTTGCTTGTCTTCTTCCGACAGCTCGTCCATGCCGAGGATCGCGATGATGTCCTTCAGTTCCTTGTACTTCTGCAAGGTGGACTGCACGCGGCGGGCGGTGTCGTAGTGCTCGTTGCCGATCACGTTCGGGTCCAGCTGGCGCGAGGTCGAGTCCAGCGGATCGACCGCCGGGTAGATGCCCAGCGAGGCGATGTTGCGCGACAGCACGACGGTGGCGTCGAGGTGGGCGAAGGTGGTCGCCGGCGACGGGTCGGTCAGGTCGTCCGCGGGCACGTACACGGCCTGGATCGAGGTGATCGAACCGGTCTTGGTCGAGGTGATGCGCTCCTGCAGCACGCCCATTTCCTCGGCCAGCGTGGGCTGGTAGCCCACCGCCGACGGCATGCGGCCCAGCAGCGCCGACACTTCGGTACCGGCCAGGGTGTAGCGGTAGATGTTGTCCACGAACAGCAGCACGTCGCGGCCTTCGTCGCGGAAGTATTCGGCCATGGTCAGGCCGGTCAGCGCGACGCGCAGGCGGTTGCCCGGCGGCTCGTTCATCTGGCCGTACACCATCGCCACCTTGGACTTGGCGTGCTCCTGCACGTTGACGACGCCCGATTCCTGCATTTCGTGATAGAAGTCGTTGCCTTCGCGGGTACGTTCACCCACACCGGCAAACACCGACAGACCGCTATGCTCGGTCGCGATATTGTTGATCAACTCCATCATGTTCACGGTCTTGCCCACGCCGGCGCCGCCGAACAGGCCAACCTTGCCGCCCTTGGCGAACGGGCACATCAGGTCGATCACCTTGATGCCGGTTTCCAGCAGCTCGGTGGTCGATGCCTGGTCTTCATACGAAGGCGCTGCGCGATGGATTTCCCATGTGGTGTCTGCGGCGACCGGGCCGGCCTCGTCAATCGGGTTGCCCAGCACGTCCATGATGCGGCCCAGCGTGCCGATACCCACCGGCACCGAAATCGCACGGCCGGTGTTGTCGGCCAGCAGGTTGCGCTTCAAGCCATCGGTGGAGCCCAGCGCAATGCAGCGCACCACGCCATCGCCCAGCTGTTGCTGCACTTCCAGCGTGATGCTGGTGTTTTGCACCTTCAGCGCGTCATACACCTTCGGCACGCTCTCGCGCGGGAACTCGACGTCAACGACCGCGCCGATGATCTGTACGACTTTGCCCTGGTTGCTCATGGTTATTTCCTCTGAATCTCGATATCTATTGTAGGAGCGCGCCGTGCGCGCGATTCGCAGGTCGCGGCCAGGGGCCGCTCCTACAGAAGCTGTTACACCGCCGCAGCGCCGCCGACGATTTCCGAAATTTCTTGCGTGATCGCCGCTTGACGGGCCTTGTTATAGACCAGATTCAAGGTATCGATCATCTTGGTTGCGTTATCGCTTGCAGCCTTCATCGCCACCATGCGCGCAGCATGTTCAGAGGCGACGTTTTCCATCACCGCCTGATACACCAAGGATTCAACGTAGCGGGTCAGCACATGATCCAGCACGGTTTCCGCATCGGGCTCGTACAGGTAATCCCAATCGTGCTTGGCCACTTGCGTCTCGGCAGCCGGCAACGGCAACAATTGGTCGAAGGTGGCCTTTTGGGTCATGGTGTTGATGAAGTCGTTGTACGACAAGAACACCTTATCCACCGTACCGGCGGTGTAGGCATCCAGCATCACCTTGATCACACCCACCAGCTGCTCGACCTTCGGGGTATCGCCTAGATGGGTCACCGACGCCAGCATGTCCACTTTGATCCGCCGGAAGAACACCGACGCCTTCTGGCCGATGGTCACCACATCGATGTCCACGCCCTTTTCTTGCCACTGGCGGAACTCCACTAACAACTTGCGGAACATGTTGTTGTTGAGACCGCCGGCCAGGCCGCGATCCGACGACACGATGATGTAACCGACGCGCTTGATCTGGCCACGCTCGATCAAGTACGGGTGCCGGTATTCGGAATTGGCCTGCGCCAAATGCCCGATCAACTGCTTCATCGCCCGCGCATACGGACGCGACTGCTTCATCCGCTCTTGTGCCTTGCGGATTTTGGAAGCCGAGACCATTTCCAGCGCGCGCGTCACCTTGCGGGTGTTTTGCACGCTCTTGATCTTGGTTTTGATTTCTCTGCCGCCGGCCATGCTCAATCTCGCTTCGTGTAGGAGCGGCCTGTGGCCGCGATCTGAGTCGCGCCCTTGGGGCGCTCCTACCAGTTACCAGGTACCCGTTGCCACGAACTCTTCGATGCCCTTCTTGTAAGCGGCTTCGATGTCGTCGTTCCAGTCGCCACTGGTGGCCACGTTCTGCATCAATTCAGACGCAGTGTTGGCGAAGTGTGCGTGCAGGGCATCTTCAAACGCGCCGATCTTGGCCACCGGCACATCATCCATATAGCCCTTGTCCACCGCATAGATCGACAGTGCCTGTTCGGCCACCGACATCGGCGCGTACTGCTTCTGCTTCATCAGCTCGGTCACGCGCTGGCCACGCTCCAACTGCTTGCGGGTGGCATCGTCGAGGTCGGAGGCGAACTGCGCGAACGCGGCCAGCTCACGGTATTGCGCCAGCGCGATACGAATGCCGCCGGACAGCTTCTTCATGATCTTGGTCTGCGCTGCACCACCCACGCGCGACACCGAGATACCGGCGTTGACGGCCGGGCGGATACCAGCGTTGAACAGATCGGTTTCCAGAAAGATCTGGCCGTCGGTGATCGAGATCACGTTGGTCGGCACGAATGCGGACACGTCGCCGGCCTGGGTTTCGATGATCGGCAGCGCGGTCAACGAACCGGTCTTGCCCTTGACTTCGCCGTTGGTGAACTTCTCGACGTAGTCTTCGGACACGCGCGCGGCGCGTTCCAGCAGACGGCTATGCAGGTAGAACACATCGCCCGGATACGCTTCGCGGCCCGGTGGGCGACGCAGCAGCAGCGAGATTTGACGGTAGGCCACGGCTTGCTTGGACAGATCGTCGTAGATGATCAGCGCGTCTTCGCCACGGTCACGGAAGTACTCACCCATGGTGCAGCCAGAGTAGGCGCTGATGTACTGCATTGCCGCCGATTCCGACGCCGAGGCCGCCACCACCGTGGTGTAGGCCATTGCACCGTACTGCTCCAACTTGCGTACGATGTTGGCAATCGTCGAATTCTTCTGACCAATCGCCACGTAAATGCACTTGATGCCAGAATTTTTCTGGTTGATGATCGCGTCGATCGCCATCGCGGTCTTGCCGGTCTGACGGTCACCGATGATCAGCTCGCGCTGGCCACGGCCGATCGGGATCATGCTGTCCACCGACTTGTAGCCGGTCTGCACCGGCTGGCTGACCGATTTGCGCCAGATCACGCCGGGTGCGATGCATTCCACCGGGGCCGAGGTCTTGGCATCAATCGGGCCCTTGCCATCGATGGCTTCACCCAACGCATTGACCACGCGACCCAGCAGCTCCGGGCCGGTCGGCACCGAGAGGATCTGGCCGGTAGTTTTGGCTACATCGCCTTCACGCAGGTGTTCGTAATCACCCAATACCACCGCGCCCACCGAGTCGCGCTCCAGGTTCAGCGCCAGCGCGAAAGTGCTGTTGGGTAGCTCGATCATTTCGCCCTGCATCACATCGGCCAAGCCGTGGATGCGCACGATGCCGTCGGACACCGAGGTCACGGTGCCTTCGTTACGCGCTTCGGCGGCGAGCTTGACCTTCTCGATGCGGGTCTTGATCAGTTCGCTGATTTCGGACGGGTTGAGCGTGGTGGTGGCCATCTTGGTTTCCTTGGTGTTCGCGTCGCCGCGAACCACATTCAATAAAAAAATTTGCTAACGAAATTTAGTGCGCCAGCGCCGCTTGCAGGCGGCCCAGCTTGCCCTTCAGCGAACCATCGATGACGATGTCGCCAGCGTCGATCACCGCACCACCAATCAAGCTGGCATCCACGGCAGTTTCGACTTCAACTTCGCGCCCGAAACGGCGCTTGAGTGCGCTCTTGATCGTCTCCAGCTCGGCCGCCGGCAGTACGACCGCCGAGGTGACCAATGCCTTCACGGTACGTTCCGCCTCGAACCGCAGCTCATCAAACAAGCCTGCAATTTCAGGCAGCAGCGGCAGTCGACGATTGTCGAACAGCAGGGCGAGGAAATCGCCAAACACCTCACTTGCACCCTCCGGTGCCAGCAAAGTCACAGTGTCCGCGCGCGTCAGCTTGGGATTACCCAGTAAACCTGCGATCTGCGGGTCGGCGGCAACACGCGCGGCAAACGCCAACGCGCTTGACCATGCAGGCAGTGCGCCCGCCTCGCGCGCAATGGCAAACGCGGCGCGAGCGTAGGGACGGGCAAGGGTCAGGGCCTGGCTCATGGGTCGGCCCTTACAGCTGCGCAGCCAGATCGTCGATCAGCGCCTTGTGGGCGTTGGCGTCGATTTCGCGCATCAGCAGTTTTTCGGCACCAGACACGGCCAGTGCAGACACTTGCTTGCGCAGGTCTTCCTTGGCGCGGTTGGCGGCAGCCTCGATCTCGGCCTCGGCCAGTGCTTTCTGGCGGCTGCCTTCGGCAATCGCGTCGGCCTTGGCGGCGTCGATCAACTGGTTTGCACGCTGATGGGCCTGCTCGATGATCTCGTTGGCCTTGCCACGCGCAGCCTTGAGTTCTTCGGCAACCTTGTCTTGCGCTTGCGCCAGATTTTTCTGCGCATTGTCGGCAGCCGCCAACCCTTCGGCGATTTTCTGCTGACGCTCTTCGATCGCCTGCATCAGCGGCGGCCAAATGAACTTGACGGTGAACCAGATGAGAAACGCAAAGCTGATCATCTGGCCCAGCAGGGTGATATTCGGATTCATGTCATGACCTGCGGATTGAACAAGCCCATTCGCGTGGACTTTTCAAAGGCTGCGCCACGGCGACATGCCGCGGCGCCTTGTTGCCACTGCCGGCAGCCTTTGGCCGCCAACAGTGTTGGTGCAGCGCGATCAGGCGCCAGCAGCGGCCTTGACGGCGGCCAGCAGCGGGTTGGCGAACGCGAACATCATGGCCACGCCCACGCCGATCAGGAACGCAGCGTCGATCAGGCCGGCCAGCAGGAACATGCGGCCCTGCAGCATCGGCACCAATTCTGGCTGACGCGCAGCGGCTTCAAGGAACTTGCTGCCCATGATGCCAATGCCAAGGGCGGCGCCGAGCGCACCCAGGCCGACGATGATGCCGATAGCAACGGCGGTGAAGGCCTGAACGTTGGCGAGTGCTTCCATGGTGAATCTCCGGTTTCTTGCTTGTGGTGAAAAGAAAGGATGACGCGATGAAATGTGTGTAGCGAAAACGGTGGTGCGTTAATCAGCGAGGCGGTCAATCAATGATGCTCATGCGCCATCGCCAGATAGACAACGGTGAGTACCATGAAGATGAAGGCCTGCAACAGGATGATCAGGATGTGGAAGATCGCCCACACCGAGTTGAAAATGACGCCCGGGATAAAGGTGACCCACGAGGCAAACAGGCCTGCAATCAGCATGAACACCAGCTCGCCAGCGTACATATTGCCGAACAGTCGCATCCCCAAGCTGACCGGCTTGGACAGGTATTCGACCAGGTTCAGGAACAAGTTGGGGATGGCCAGCACGATTTTGGCGACCGTGCCCTCGGCGTGGAATGGGGCGGTAAACAGCTCTTTGGTGAAGCCCCAACCGCCCTTGGCCTTGATCGAGTAATAAATGATCAGCAAGAACACGGTGATCGACATCGCAAACGTGGTGTTGACGTCAGCAGTGGGCACCCAACGCAGATAGGTGTGATGCATCACTTCCGTGCCCGCCACGGCCTGCACGGCGGCACTGGGGATATCCAGCGGCAACAAGTCCATGGTGTTCATGAACACCACCCACACGAAGATGGTCAGCGCCAGCGGCGCGATGAAGCGGCGGTCGCCATGGAAGGTGTCCTTGACTTGCGAATCGACAAACTCGACCACCAGCTCGACAAAGGCCTGCCCCTTGCCGGGCACGCCCGAGGTCGCCTTGCGGGCGTAGTACCACAGCCACAGGCAGGACAGCAGACCCAGCGCCAGCGCTACGATCCACGAGTCCATATGCACCGTGCCGAACGCAAACTGCTTGGTGTTGTGGGTCAAATGGTGAACGATATAGCCGGTCAGGCCATCGCCACCTTCGCCACCTTCGGGTGCCAACCCCATTGCTTCCAAGATCACGCGTTCATCCTCGTCGTACTGCGCTGTGCCACGAATCTCATCGAAACCACCATGGCCGCCGCAGCGATTGCTGCCCCGGCCAGCGCCGGCACCGCCGGCAACCGCCACACCGCCATCGTCAGATACAAACCCACGATGACCACCAACCACTTTGCGAGCATCCCCAGCAACAAGCGCCCCAGCGCTGTCCCAGCACCTGCCACGCCACCTGCAAATGCCCCCCAGGCAGCCACCAGGCTACCCAGTGTCAGCGCCCCGCCACCGGCCAGTGCCGCCAAAGCAGCACTGGGGCTATTGATCAAGCAGACCACGGAGGCCGCCAGCACGGCAATGGCTTGAACCGCCACCACCCGCAGCGCCATCCGCCAGCCCGCGCCGGTGGAGTTCTGCACGCGAACATTCCAAGCAAAAACAAAAGTTTAGCGCTATTCACAGGAGCATTACAAAAAACCACCCCGCGAAGCCCCCGAATTATAGCAGCCGCGCTTTGCCCACGGCAACCGCCATAAGCTGCCAAAATTTGTTGGAACTCCATCCGTGACCGTCGGTCTTACCCCTCGCGCCCGCTCCTTCCTCGTCCGATTCCCAGCGGGTGCCCCCGAAGCCCCGGCCCATCCCCGGCCGGGGCTTCGCTTTGCATCAACCGCGTTTCTTCGGGATATACAAGTCGGTGATGCTGCCGTCATAGACCTCGGCCGCCATTCCCACCGATTCACCCAGCGTGGGGTGCGGATGGATGGTGTGGCCGATATCGTGGCCTTCGCAGCCCATTTCGATCGCCAACGCGACTTCGGAAATCAGCTCACCGGCATGCACGCCGACAATGCCGCCACCAATCACGCGATGGCTGTCCTCATCGAAAATCAGTTTGGTGAAACCTTCGGTACGCGACAGCCCAATCGCGCGACCCGAGGCCGCCCACGGGAACTTGCCTACGCCCACCTTCAAGCCCTTGGTCTTGGCCTCGGTTTCCGTCACACCCACCCATGCAATTTCCGGGTCGGTGTAGGCCACGCTGGGGATGACCCGCGCCACCCATTCTTTCTTCTCGCCGGCGGCCACTTCTGCCGCCAATTTGCCCTCGTGGGTGGCTTTGTGCGCCAGCATCGGCTGGCCAACCAAATCACCAATGGCGAAGATATGCGGCACATTGGTGCGCATCTGCGCATCCACGGGAATGAGCCCGCGCTCGCCCACCGCGACACCGGCCTTGTCGGCGTCGAGTTTGCCGCCGTTGGCGCTGCGCCCCACCGATACCAGTACGCGATCGAACAGCTTGCCGGCGGGAATGGACTCACCTTCGAAATTGCAACTGATGCCGTTTTTCTGCGCCTTGGCATCCACCACTTTGGTCTTCAGATGCACCGCCACGCCCTGCTTTTTCAAGCGCTCGGCCAGCGGTTTGACCAAGTCGGCATCCGCGCCCGGCATCAACTGCGACATGAATTCGACCACGGTGACGTCGCTGCCCAGCGCACGATAGACCGTGGCCATTTCCAAACCAATAATGCCGCCGCCCACCACCAGCAGCTTCTTGGGCACCTCGGCCAGATTCAGTGCGTCGGTGGAATCCATGATGCGCGGGTCGTCCCACGGGAACGCCGGCAGTTTCACCGGCTGGCTGCCGGCGGCAATGATGCATTGCTCGAAACGCAGCAATTGGGTTGCACCATCGGCAGTGGTGACTTCCAGCTCATTGGCCGACACGAACCTGGCCGTGCCCTGCACCATCCGCACTTTGCGCTGCTTGGCCATGCCGGCCAGGCCCTTGGTCAGCTGGCCCACCACGCTGTCCTTGTAGCTGCGTAGCTTGTCGATGTTGAGCTTGGGCTTGCCAAAGTCCACGCCGTAATCGCTGGCATGACTGGCCTGCTCGATCACATCGGCGGCATGCAGCAAGGCTTTCGAGGGAATGCACCCCACGTTGAGGCAGACGCCACCCAAGTTGGCATAGCGTTCGATGAGCACGGTATCCAGCCCCAGATCGGCGCTACGGAACGCGGCGGTATAGCCGCCCGGGCCGGCGCCAATCACCACCATCGCGCATTCGATATCGGCTTTGCGGCCGGAGGCGGTGGCGGCTTGCGGAGCGGACGTTGCCTGCGCAGCAGCCGGTACTGACGCCGCTGCCTTGGCCGATACCGGCGCGGACGCTGCTGCCTGCGGTGCAACTTCGCTCGCCGCACGCTCAATCACCGCAATCACCGCACCTTCCGACACGCTATCGCCCAGCTTCACCTTCAGCGCCTTGATCACGCCATCGGCTACCGCCGGCACTTCCATGGTGGCCTTGTCCGATTCCAACGTCACCAAGCCCTGGTCTTTCTTCACCGTATCGCCGACTGCGACCAACAACTCGATCACCGGTACGCCACCGTGACTGCCGATATCGGGCACTTTGCTTTCAATGTCTGCCATGCACCTTCTCCTTACAGCATGGCCCGACGCAAGTCGGCCAGCAGTTGTCCCAGGTAGCTGGTGAAGCGTGCGGCGGCAGCGCCGTCGATCACGCGATGGTCGTAGCTCAGCGACAACGGCAGCATAAGCTTGGGCTGGAACGCCTTGCCATCCCACACCGGCTTAATTTCAGACTTCGATACCCCCAAGATGGCCACTTCCGGCGCATTGATGATCGGAGTGAACTTGGTGCCACCGATGCCGCCCAGTGAGCTGATCGTGAAACAGCCCCCCTGCATTTGCTCGGGCTTGAGCTTGCCATCGCGTGCCAGCGCCGCCAGCTCGCCCATTTCCCTGGCGATCTGCGCCACGCCTTTTTGATCGGCATCGCGCAGCACCGGCACCACCAAGCCATTCGGCGTGTCCGCCGCAAACCCGATGTGGAAATACTGTTTGAGCACGAGATTGTCGCCATCCAGCGAGGCATTGAAGGTGGGGTATTTCTGCAACACCGCCACGCACGCCTTAATCAGGAAAGCCAGCATGGTCAGCTTGCTGCCCTTGCCTGCCGCAATCGCTTTTGCATTTTCGTTGTTGAAGCTCACGCGCAGCTCTTCCAGTGCGGTGATATCGGCCTCGTCGAACTGGGTGACGTGCGGGATCATTGCCCAATTGCGCGCAAGATTGGCGCCGGAAATTTTCTGGATCCGTGACAGCGGCTTGCTTTCAATTGCGCCAAATTTGGCGAAATCAACCTTTGGCCACGGCAGCAAGCTGAGCCCACCACCCGCTGCCACCGGCACTGCCGGGGCAAGGTCCTGCAGCGCACCGGACATCACCGCTTTCACATGGTGCTGGACATCTTCTCGGCTGATGCGGCCATTTCGGCCACGCCCACTGACCTGCAATAAATCCACACCCAGCTCGCGCGCATACAAGCGCACGGCTGGGCTGGCATACGGCACCTTGGCCGGCAACACGGCGTCGGCCTCAAAGCGCATCGGCGGAATGCCCGGCTGGCCGGGTTCAGCGACGGGCGCACGTGCGGGCACTGGCGCGCCACTTTCCACAACCGCCACCGGCGCCGGTGCGGCAGCCACCGCGGGCTTCGATGGCGCTGGGACGGGCGCTGCAACTGCAGCGGGGGCCGCTGCCGGCGCTGCGGCATCTGCGGCATCTGCAGCCACCTCGATGATCGCCACCAAGCCACCCTCGGACACATTATCGCCCAGCTTGACCTTGAGCTCCTTGATCACGCCAGCAAAGGGGGATGGCACCTCCATGGTCGCCTTGTCCGATTCCAACGTCACCAAGCCCTGATCTTTGCCGACGGTATCGCCGGGCTTGACCAGCAATTCGATGACGGGGACATCGCCGTGTCCGCCGATATCGGGGACGCGGGCTTCCTTCAATTCGGCCATGGCCGGCTCCGGTGTTCTAGGGTGAAGCCGCCACGTTGCCACATCCAGATGACAGGAACAAATCATCGTGTTGCGATTGTTTTATTTTACCCGGATATTTTGTGTGTCGAGGAAATTTTTTGCCAACCCGGCATCCATCTTGAAGTATAAGCTTGTTTTTACCCTGTATTAATCAGGGGTGCTCGGCTTCCAGATGCGGCTTGCCCTTTTCGCGATGCAGCAAATACAGGCCGCTGCCAATGATGATGGCGGCCCCCAGCCACGTCACGCCATCCGGCAATACACCCCACAGCGCCAGATCCAGCGCCACGCCCCAGACCAGTGCGGAATATTCCAGCGGCGCAATCAGCGAGGCCTCACCATGGCGGAAGGCCTCGGTAATGGCGTATTGGCCCAGCGTGCCCACCACGCCAATGCCGGCCACGATCCATGTATGCTCGGCCTGCAATGGCTGCCAGCCGGGCCACGCCAAACTGCCCGCCCCCAGCGCCATCAAGGCCAAGAGCCAGACCACCATAGCCTGATTGGAATCCGTGCGCGCCAGCACCCGCACGGTGATCGCCGACACCGCATACCCCACCGCCGCCAACAACACCGCCAACCCGGCCAAGGACATCATCCCGGCGCCGGTCGGCCGCAGCACCACCAACACGCCCAGCAGGCCCACGGCAATCGCCGCCCAGCGGCGCGGGCCGACTTTTTCACCCAAAAACGGCACTGACAGCGCGGCGATCAGCAGCGGCGCGACAAAAAAGATGGAATACGCCGTGGACAGCGGCAGCCGCTTCAGCGCATACACAAAGCTGGCCATCATGCCCACGCCCAGCACCCCGCGCAGCAGATGCAAGGGCCAACGCACCCGCAGCAGCGGCCGCCATCCCTGCGTGAACAACGCCCACACCAGCACCAACGGCAGCGAGGCCACCCCGCGCAATGTCGCCACTTGGAACGGCAGGTAATGCGCCGACAGCAATTTCAAGCCGGCATCCATCAACGCAAACAGGCCCACCGCCGCCAGCATCAGCCAAACGGCGCGGGAATGGGGTGCATGGTTGGGCTCGGTCATGCCGTCAGCATGCGGTACCCTTCCGGTTTCGTCACCCCTGTCCAATGCCATGCCTTCCTTTGACATCATTTCTGAAGTAGATACCCACGAGCTCACCAATGCGGTGGATCAAGCCAGCCGCGAGCTGACCACGCGCTTTGACTTCAAAGGCGTGGATGCCAAATTCCTGCGCGAGGACAACGTCATCACCCAGTCCGCGCCCAGTGATTTCCAATTGCAGCAGATGACCGACATCCTGCGTGCACGCTTGATTGCGCGAAAAATCGACGTGCGTTGCCTGGAGTTTGGCGACATTGACACCAACCTTGCCGGCGCACGCCAGAAGATCACCGTGAAGCAAGGCATCGAACGCGAATTGGCGAAGAAAATCCAGGCCGCGCTCAAGGACGCCAAACTGAAAGTCGATTCGCAAATCAATGGCGACAAGCTACGCGTGACCGGCAAGAAGCGCGACGACTTGCAGGCGGCGATGGCGCTGCTGCGAGGGCAGGAATTTGAGCTGCCGTTGCAGTTCGACAACTTCCGCGATTGAGCATGCACATCGCCGCCACACCGACAGACGCACAGGTCGAAGCAGACATCCGCCGCTGGCTGGAGCGGGCGGTGATCGGGCTGAATCTATGCCCATTTGCCAAAGCGGTGTACGCCAAAGAGCAGGTGCGCATCGTGATCAGCGATGCCAGCACGGCATCCGCCTTGCTGGAGCAATTGGGCGAAGAACTCGTCCTGCTGCGCGACACCCCAGCCACGCAAACCGACACTACGCTATTGGTGCATCCGCAGGTGCTGGGCGATTTTCTGGATTACAACGATTTTCTCGACACTGCCGATGCCTTGGTCGAAGCCTTGCAGCTTGAAGGCGTGCTGCAAGTGGCAAGTTTTCATCCCGACTATCAGTTCGCCGGCACCGCGCCCGACGATGCCGAAAACCTGACCAATCGTGCGCCCTACCCGTGTTTGCATCTGCTGCGCGAAGACAGCGTGGCACGTGCGGTAGCGGCCTACCCGGAACCGGATAGCATTATCGAGCGCAATATCAAGACGATGCAGGCATTGGGTGCGGAAGGGTTTGCCGCCTTGCTAAACAAATAGCGCGGCGCGCTCCGCATCGCCCAACATCCGCCACTCGCCCTGCGCTAACGCGCCTAGCGTCAATCCACCCACTCGTTCGCGATGCAACGCCACCACGTGATTGCCCACCGCCGCGAACATCCGCCGCACCTGATGGTAGCGGCCTTCGTGCAAGGCCAGCCGGGCAGTGCGGGCATCCAGCACGTCAAGCGCCGCCGGCAGCAGCGGTGTTCTTTCGCCTTCGAGCAGCAACGTGCCGCTGGCGAACAACGCGGCTTCATCGCCGCGCAAGTCTTGCGCCAGCGTGGCCAGATAGACCTTCGACAATTTGGATTTGGGCGCAATGATCCGGTGCAGCAGCTGCCCGTCATCGGTCAACAACAACAGACCCGAGGTGTCGCGATCCAGCCGTCCCACCGTGGACAGCGCCGGGCTACGCTGGCGGTAGCGTGGTGGAAACAAATCGAACACCACCCGCCCCGCATCCTTGGTCGAACAGGTGACGCCGGTGGGTTTATTGAGCATCAACAACATGCCGCACGGCGGATCCAGCACTTCGCCGTCAATGCGAATGCTGGCGTGATCGACCGGATCATCGGTGTACAGCACGTCGCCATCGGCGTCGGTGATGCGGCCTTCGCGAAACAGCCACTGCACGTCCTTGCGGCTGCCATAACCGAGGTTGGCAAGGTGCTTGACCAGCTTCATGCCTTCACCGCTTCGATGATCTTGAACCCGCCGTCTTGCGCCACGCTGCGCACCTGCGCAAAGCCGCTGCCCAGCGCATCCTCGTAGGGAAGATGGCGGTTGGCGACCAGCCACAAGCGGCCACCGGATTTGAGCGCTGCGCTGGCCGCAGCGATGAATGCACGGCCGATGTCGGGACGATCACCGCGCCCCAAGGCATGAAAAGGTGGATTGCAGACGATGGCATCGAAACGCTCGCTCACGCCGCGTTCGACATCCTGCCAATGGCAATGCACCGGCACGCGGGCATCGGCCAGGTTGCGCTGCGCCAAGGCCAGCGCACGGGCATCGGCTTCATACACATCCAACGCGGTGATGTGCGGGCAGCGCGCCAACACCTGCATCGACAGATACCCCCAGCCCGCCCCCAAATCGGCCACCCGGCCGCGCAGCGTGGCCGGCAGCACGTTGGCCAGCATGCGCGACGCGGCATCCACGCGATCCCAAGCGAACACCCCCGGCCGCGTGTGGAACGCGCCTGCCGGCAGCTCTGCGCACGGCTGGCGACGCGGTGCATCGGCCTGCGCCCATTGCGCGATGTGCGCGGCCTCCCAAGCGGCCTGCGGGCGCGTCCAGAACACCCGGCAGTGATACTTGCTGAGTGTGCTGACATTGCCTGCCAAGTGCTTGAGATCGGCCTCGCGTGACTTCGCGCCCTCGTCATTACTGACTGCGGCCACCACCACGCCATCGGCGGCAACCGCCCGGCACGCCTTCGCCAACAACGCGCGCGCTTCCTCGCGCTGACGCGGCGGCAATACCAACACCAGCGGGTAGTGGTGTGCAGGCAATGCCTCTTCATCGAGCAGTGTGATGCCGATGCGCTCCAGCCGTGCGGCTTCCGGTTTGAACGACTGGGTGGCCACCAGTGCCGCGTGGGGCAACCCATGCAGCGCCGCACCTTCACGGCCACGCAGGAACAACACCGGCGCGGCTTGCGGCCAGTGCAGCAGGCCTTCTGCAAACGGGTACAGAAGAGCGTCCAGGACGGAATCGTGCGGAGATGACATGCCCGAAGTTTACGGCAGGTGCGCGCGTACCGCGTCTTCTGCTGCCTTCCACGCACACGGAAGGAACCCCTCTGCGCAATCAGCCCACCGGCAACCCGCGCCGCCGCAGCCCACCCAGCGCCCAATTGCACAACAGGCATAGCGCCGCCGCCGCGCACCAGCCCAGTGCGTCACCACCACCGGGTAATGCAACGCTCAGGCCGGCTACCCAGCCACGGCCATACCAAGCCACCACCGCCGCTGCCGACAGCGCAAACACCAGCACCAGTCCACGCAGCAAGCGTTGTTCCAGCACGCTGGAGGCTTGCTGCTGGGCGTGTGCCAGCCCCGCCATCTGCACCGCAAAATCGACAGGCAAGTCCACTGGCGGTGCATGGCGCAAGGCACTGGCGATGCGCAGGTCGCCGGCATCGGCGGCGGGATCGCCCCGGCGTGCGGCTTCCTGTGCTTGCCAGCGCTGTGCATCGATACCGTCCACGTTGCGGCCGTGCGAGTGGGCTGGCGTGTGGTCGTGGATGTTCATGCGGCAACTCCCATGGGTTCAACCAGTAATTTGCGCAATTGATTGCGGCTGCGAAACAGATGGCTCTTGATTGTCCCTTCGGCCAGGCTTGTGATCAGGGCAATCTCGCTGATCGGCAGTTCTTCCAGGTGATACAGGGTCAAGAGTGTGCGCTGCAGCGGCGGCAGGCGCTCGATCGCGGCATGCAGTTCGCGCTCGGCTTCGGCACCGGCGAAGGTGGCGACAAGATCGAATCCATCGCCGATGTTGTCGAGCAAAGACAGCCCATCGTCATCGCCGACCGGTTCGGCCAGCAGGATCCGCTTGCGCTCCAGATGGCGCTTGGCCACCGCATAGGCCACCTGCCCGATCCACGATTTCAGTGGGCTATCGAAGCGGTACTGGTGCAAGTAGCGATGCACGCGCAGGAAAGCGTCCTGGCACAGCTCGCGGGTGTCTTCCGGGTGCTGCACCATGCGTTGGATCACGTGCCAACACAGCCCTTGGTAGTCGCGCACCAATTGCTCGAACGCACCGGGGCGGCGGGCGAGGACGGCTTCGACGAGGGCACGATCGTCTTCCATCCCACACTGGATACGCCGAAGGCGGGTTTGGTTGCAATTGGTTTCAAAAAAATTTTCGCACATCACTGCAACCGACTGCGGCCCAGCCGTATCTCTTGCAGCGAACGGCCACTGCGGCCGCCGCCCCCTCACAGGAGACCGCCATGGATTTCGTATTACTCATTCCAATCACCTTGTTCCTCTGCATCACCTATGCGATCAAAGCCGTTGTGGATGCCCGCGTGCGCAAGCAACTGGTCGCCAGCAACGGGGATCCGGCGTTGGTGCGCGGCATTCTGGAAGGCGATGAAACCGCTCGTCGCTTGGCATCGCTGCGCTGGGGCATCACCTTGGTGGCGCTGGCACTGGGGTTTGGTATCGTGGACCTGCGCGGCTGGCAGGAAATCACCCCCGGCGTGATCGCGGTGCTGGTGGGCGCGCTGGGGCTGGGCAATCTGGTCTTCTTCGCGGTGTCGCGCAAGCTGCGCTGAGCGGCACCTTGTATGCTGTCGGCCCCGAACGCCGGCAGCATGGCCATGTCCAATACCAATACCCCGCCCGATCGCCTGTCCAATGACGCGCGCAGCAAATTTCACGATGCCGCGTTGCTGGAGCGCGGCGTGGGCATCCGTTTCAACGGCAGCGAACGCACCAATGTCGAGGAGTACTGCATCAGCGAAGGCTGGATTCGCGTGCAGGCGGGGCGCTCACTGGATCGCCGTGGCATGCCGATGACCTTGAAGCTGCGTGGCACGGTGGAAGCCTGGTTCCAGGACAGTGAAACGCAAGACGCAACGCCGGCTGACTGACCTTTGCGGGGGTCCTCGCCACTGCCCGTGCAACGCGGCACACTGGCCTTATCCCCCCAACGGAGAGTGCACATGAATACCAAATTGCTCGCACTTGGATTGACGTTGGCGATGGCCGGAAGCGCCGTTGCTGGCAACACCCTGCTGTCCAAGGATGCGCCGCGTGCCCTGCCCGACAACGGCCCGGTCAGCGTGGCGTGGGCCGACCCGGCCACCTTCACCGAGCTCAAAGCCAGCGGCAACCGCTTTGAATCGGCGCAGGGTGACTGGCTGATTCAGCTCGCCAAATACATGCGCAAGCAAGCCGACAAGCAACTGGCACCCGGCAACAAACTGGAATTGACCATCGTCGATATCCAGCGCGCCGGCCGCTATGAACCTTGGCATGGGCTGGATCGCCAGAATATCCGCATGATCCGCGACATCTACCCGCCGCGGATGACGGTGAAATACCGCGAAACCGATGCCAGCGGCGCGGTAGTGGCGGAAGGCGAGCGCAAACTCACCGACATGGCGTTCATGGTCAATTCCGGCATGATCAACGACAGCGACCCGCTGCGCTACGAGAAACGCATGATCGACAGCTGGCTGCGCCGCGACTTCAACCGCACCGCCGCACGTTGAGTTGACCCGATAGTGCTTGCACAAAGCCACCTGCGGGTGGCTTTGTTGTTTGCGCCAGTCACTCTTCCGCGTTCATCTGGAACACGCCCCACTGGTGACCATCCAGATCAATAAAGGCGCGCTGGTACATGAAGCCGTAGTCCTCTGGATCGTGCCCCTCTTCCGCACCCGCAGCCACGGCCTTGCGGATCAGATCATCCACGTCCGCACGGCTATCCAGGGAGAGCGAGAACAGCGCCTCCGTGGCTTGGCGGGCATCCGTGATCGGCACTTTGGTCAGCGTGGAAAAGAAGGCTTCACTTGCCAGCATGACGGTTGTAGTGTCGTTGATGATCAGTGCCGCGCCATTGTCACTGGCGAATTTCGGATTGAATGCAAAGCCGAGTGCGGCAAAGAAGTGGACACTCCGTTGCACATCTTTCACCGGCAGGGTGACATAGAGATTTCGGGACATGGTTCGCCTCATGCGTTGTGGTGGTTTCACTGCCAAGCTTGCATCATCGGAACAATGCGGGGCAGCAGCAGCGCAAACTCTGACACACATTCAAGCCGATCCAGGTCCCATCCATCGGCAGCTGGCGGCGTTTCATCGCAGCCACACTTCACAAGCGAACGCTCGTCCCTATCCTCACCCGCAACCTGACAACCCTGCCAACACTCATGTTCAAACGTCTGTTTTTCATTCTGCGGCTTGCCACCACCTGGGGCATGGCGGTGATGTTGGTGGTGGCGCTGTACTCCAGCTTGCCACTGATTGGCGACTTCTCCGCACCGATACTGCTGTTTGCATTCGGCACGTTGGGGCTGGTGATTGCCGGTGCGTTTTCGCACCTGCACCGGGTGCGCATGATTGCCGGACGCATCGACAACGAGACCTTGGACAACCGCCAGAAACGCTTGATCGAAATTCCACTGGAAGCCGGCGAAGCATTTGACCTGGTGGATGCCGCGATCCGCGAGCTACCCGGGGTGGACGCTGTGCGCAGCGCGCGGGACAGTTTGCAGGTGAAAGCCAAGGTGGCGCGGCCGCATTTGTATGGCGAGCCGCCACTGCGGCGTTGGAACCCGTTGCTGTGGTTCGCTCCCTCGCACAACCTGTTGCAGGCCACTGTCACCCCCGCCGGTGACAGCGGCCGGGTGACGCTCATTTGCGAACCCGAAAGTCCGGCGTGGAGCGATTGGTTTTTGGTCGATGACGGTATCAATTTCGAAAATGCCGAAGCCATTGCACGTGCGATCACCCGCCGTATTGGCGAGCGCCGGCGCAGTGAACAAGCCAGCGTGGCGCAAACGGCCACTGAAAAGGAATTGACCGAGGCCAAGCTGCATTTGCTGCATGCACAGGTGGAGCCGCATTTCCTGTACAACACGCTGGCCAGCGCGCAACTGCTGACGCGCAGCGACCCCGCTCGCGCCGAGGCGATGCTGGGGCATTTGATCCAGTACTTGCGGCGCTCGCTGCCCAGTGCCGAGGACGAGATGTCCAGCGTGGGTGCGGAATTGGAACGGGCGCTGGCTTATCTTGAAATCCTGAAGATCCGCATGGGTGACCGCCTTGCCGTACAGGTTGCAGTCCCCGAAGCACTGCGCGCCACACCGCTGCCGGCGATGATGTTGCAGACCCTGGTTGAAAACGCGATCAAGCACGGACTGGAACCCCGCACCGGTGGCGGCACGATTTGGATTCGCGCCCACCGCGATGACGGCCTAGTGGCGGTGACGGTGGCCGACGATGGCGAAGGCTTCAACAGCAAGACCAGCGGGACCGGCATCGGCCTGAAAAACGTGCGGGAACGCCTGCGCTTGCGCTATGCCGGCGCGGCCAATCTGTCGGTGATCGCCAACTTCCCCAGCGGCGTGGCTGCAACCCTCACGGTGCCCGCCAGCGGAGTCACGCCCAATGTCTGATGCCCCCACCTGCATCGTCGCCGAAGACGAAACCCTGTTGCGGCAAGCGCTGGTGACTGAATTGGCACGCGCATGGCCGGCGCTGCGCATCGTTGCAGAATGCGAAGACGGTGCCAGCGCGGTGGAGGCCTTGGCCGAACATCAACCCAGTGTCGCCTTCCTCGATATCCGCATGCCCGGCCTGACCGGGCTTGAGGTCGCCGCCGCCGCCGCCGATGCCAGCCCGCGCACGCAGATTGTGTTTGTCACCGCCTACAACCAATACGCCATCGATGCCTTCGAACGTGGCGCGATGGATTACCTGCTCAAACCCGTAAAACCCGAACGGCTGGATGCCACCGTGGCCCGCTTGCAAGCCCGCGACGCCGTGCCGGATGCGGCCCAGATGGCCGCCCTGCTGGAAAAACTGGGCGCGCTGCCACAACCCGCCAGCGCGGTGCAGCCGCTGACCTGGCTCACCGCCAGCGCCGGCCGTGAAACCCGCTTGATCCTAATCGATGACGTGCTGTATTTCCGCGCCGACCAGAAATACACCACGGTGATGACCGCCGAAGGCGAGGCGCTGCTGCGCAGCTCGTTGCGCGAGTTGCTGCCACGGCTGGATAGCAACACCTTCAAGCAGATCCACCGCGCCACGATTGTCAATCTGAAAGCCATTGCCGGCATTACCCGCGACGATAGCGGGCGCGGCACGGTACGGCTGAAGCAGCGTCCGGAAACGCTGCTCGTCAGTCAGCCGTTCATGACCTTGTTCAAACATATGTGAGCGCGTGCCGTGCTTGAGGACGGCTGCAGGGCAGCGGCTTGTTAGTCTTCCAGCATCAATGTCATTGGCTTGCCACCACGCATCACTTTGAATGTGACGGGTGCATCTTGCTTTAACCCCTTCCAATAGGCCTGCACCACCCTTGCCTTCTGCCCCTTCACCAGCTGGGTGTTGATCTGCACGATCTCATCACCCTTCTGCAACTTGCAGTCAAATCCAGGCTTCACCGATGTCATGGATTGCACCATCAGCCTGTCCAAGGTGGGGTTGAGGAAAAATCCACTGGTGACAGGATTGATATCCAGCTTGCAGTTTCCCGCTTGGCTGGCGAGTGGCAGGATAAGCAGGGTCAAGAGGCATGCCGCAAGAGCCGGGGTCTTCATGGACGAGCTTCCATAGGGGTAGGTCAAGAGTGAACCGCGAGTGCGAAAAGAATAGATCAAACGCGTCGGCTCAACGGCAGCGGAACAACATCGGCTGCGTGCTGACATAGCTGCGCACGCGGGCATAACCACTGCTACGGCCATACCCGATACCGAATTCGCGCTCACGTGCATGCGGCTCGAAACCACGATCTTCCAGATGACGCGGCACTTGGCGGCGGTCGGGGCGGTTGGGATTGCGTGGAGCTTTGAAGGTGAACATGAATCTCTCCTGTCTTGGTGTGTTGGTATAGTAGTACACCTATCACCCAGCGCACATGGGCAGGAAGTCATGCCCCTTGATCTGGATAGCCACGGTTCAGCTACCCTGCACTGATTGCGCCCGCTGGCGCACTGTCTGGAATTACTGCGATGTCCTTGCTCATACGATTTGCCACCCTTGCCCTGCTGCTGGCTGTCGGCTGCGCACATGCGGGTGACCCGGTGGCACGGGTGCGTGTCAGCTTCGATCGTCATGGCGAAACCAGCGTGCATACAGAAGGTCTGGCTGACATCGGTGCCCAGCGCGCTTTGAGCGCCGATGACCCGGCGCGGATTGCCTCGATCAGCAAGCTGGTCACCACGATCGGTGCGATGCGTCTGGTGGAAGCGGGCCAATTGAATCTGGACGCAGATGTTTCTGGCTTGCTCGGTTTTTCGCTGCGCAACCCGGCATTCCCACAGGTGCCCATCACCTTGCGCATGTTGCTTTCGCACACCTCCAGCCTGACCGACCGCGCCGGCTACTGGAATGTGCCGCTGGGTGACGACATCCGCATTCTCACCATCCAGCCCGAGGCATGGGACAGCCAGCACCCACCCGGCACATTCTTTCGATACACCAACCTCAACTTCCCACTGGTGGCACAAACCATGGAGCGCGCCAGTGGCGAGCGCTTCGACCGCTTGATGCGCCGACTGGTGTTGTTCCCGATGCAGCTGGACGCATGTTTCAATTGGTCAGGTTGCAGCCAAGCTGCGCTCGCCCGTGCGGTGGTTTTGTACGATGAAAAAAGCGCGCCACAGAAAGACGATTTGCATGGCAAGGCTCCTGCCTGTGCTGTGATTGCCGCGCGCGACGGCAGTTGCGATTTATCGCGTTGGCGGCCAGGCGAGAACGGCACCTTGTTCTCGCCGCAAGGCGGCTTGCGTATTTCCGCTCGCGATCTGGCCCGTATTGGTCGCATGTTGCTCAACGATGGCGAGCTGGATGGTGTGCGTATTTTGCAGCCGACGTCGGTCGCCTTGCTGGCGACGCCGGTATGGCAATACAACGGCAACAATGGCGTGATTGGTGAAGAGGACGAGCCCAATCGCGGCGGATTCTTCTGCGCCTACGGGCTGGCCGTGCAGTATTTGGCACGGGGTGATGGCAAGCAGTGCCGCGATGATTTGTTTGGCGATGGCCGCCCGCGCATCGGCCACAGCGGCAATGCCTACGGCCTGCTCTCAGGGCTGTGGATCGACCGTGCCGCCGGCACCGGCGTGGCGTATTTTTCGACCGGCGCGGCCAATGATTCCAGCGGCACCCATTCCAACTTCAGCGCCACCGAAGAACAAGGTGCCGCCGGCTGGTAACTGATCCCGCGCCCGGCACAGCACGCCGCAGCGCTACCGCACGATTAGCGCAGCTCCTGCGACACATCGAAGTCATCAATGCGGCGGCCCAACACGCCCAGCACCGCGTGCAGTTCCAACAGCAAGACCGCACAGGCGGCCACTGCCGCCAGTAGCGTGGCCAGCAGCAGCCCAAGTAGCCAGTTCACCAGCAAAAACATCACCCCGGCCAGCAGCGTTGCCGGCAGCAGGGCAAGCAACAACGTCAGCCAATAGACGGCCATGAAAATCATGCGCTGGCCCATCACCTCCACCCCACGGCCACCGCCTTTTGCCGGTGCGATCCATGCCGGAAAATACAATGTGCCAGCAAACGGCAGGCACAACATCAACGCACTCAGTGGCGGCACCAGCAGCGCAACCCCCACTGCCGTCATCGTGATCACCATCGGCGTAAACACGCCCCGCCCGCCGGCCATCACGAAGCACAGTGCGGTGATCCACAGCAATAACCAGAGCAGGAAGCTCATCAACGCAACCGGGGTTGCCAATTCTCCCAAGGCAATCTGCCGCCCGCCCAATGGGGTGGACTTGAGGATGTCCAGATACCCCAGCAAGCGCTGCACGCTGCGTTGCATGAACATCGGCCCGAACAACAACCCCCAGCCACCGAGCATCAAAAATCCTGCCCCGATCGCCAACAACGCCGGCTTCGCCCATGGCTGCGCTGCGACCCACTGCACCCCGATGAAGGCCAGCACACAGGCCAGCAACCAACTGCGCAAGCGATACATCGGCCCCAACGCCAGCAACCCTTTCCACAGGAAGGCAAGCGCAGGAACACCATTGGCGGCCAGTACAAAGGGCGCACTGCGCGGCTTGCTGGGCGCGCGCTCACGCAGACGCCCTTCGCGGCGGGCGGACTGCCGCAGTGCCTGCCGGCGCGCATGCGCAATCGTGGCTTCCTCGAAGCTCACCTGCACCCGCACCGCCCACCAGTAATGCAGCCCCAACAGGCCCAGCGCCGGGAGCAAGGCATGCAGAAAACTGGCGGTATCGGCAGCGAATAACGGCGCCACCGCCCACTGCAATGGCAGTAACAACCAGACCAGCGGGGTACTGGTCACGATGTGTACAAACCACGCATGCAACACCGCAGCATCCTTCCACGTATCCATCGGTGGCAGCGCCAACTCGGCGTGTACCGGCCACAAGCACACGGCCGCCAGCACCACGCCCACCAACAGCACCAGCGCACGTCGCGGCCAAATGCCCAGACCGCGTTGTGCCAGCCGCTCGCGCGTAAACGCAGCCGCCAGCAAATGCAGCCGCCCCATCGACAGCAACAGCCACAAGCCGGTGGCGTATTGCAGTGGATGCCCGCCGAACGCCGCGCCACGTCGCAACAGGAGACCCAACAAGAATGAGGAAAAAAAGATCGCCAATTGCGAGCGCAGCAAGCTGTATTGAATCAATGCCGTGCGGGTTAGCGGTGCGGGAAACAAAAAGGCGATTTCGGTTTCGGAAAACCCAAGCTCCACCCCCTCGCCGGCAAACAGCCAATCCAGCCACACGATCAACAGCAACACCAAAGCCGCCAACACCGGCAAATCGCTCAATAACGCAGACGGCATCGCCTGCAGCGAAGTGGTCCGGGCGGTATCGCTACGCAGCAAGTGCCGAAACACGAAGGCATACATGTACGCCGCACCGGCCAGCGCACCCAGCAGATATTTGGGTTGCCGCAGGCGCAGCAAGCGACGCCGCAGGTTGTTGTACAGCGAAGTGATTTGCAGATAGAAAAACGCCCCGGCGACCGCGGTAAAGCGGTTGGACGCTGCCAGCGTACTCATGCGCGCGCATCCTCTGACGGCGACTCGGACTCGCCGGTGGCGCGGAAAAACACATCCTCCAGACGGGTTTCGCCATCCGCCATGTAGCGGGCACGCACCTCCGCCACCGACCCATCGGCCAGCTTGTGCCCGTCTTTCAAAATCAGCAAATGGGTGCACACCTCTTCCACCAGGTCCAGCAAATGCGAGCTGAGGATGATCGCCACGCCTTCACTCGACAGTCGTCGCATGCTGTTTTTCATGCGCCGAATGCCGTATGGATCCAGTCCGGTCAGTGGCTCATCCAGAATCACCGCCCGTGGCGCGTGCAGCAAGCCACAGGCAATCGCCAGTTTCTGCTTCATCCCGCGTGACAATTCGGACGGCAACAGGCGACGCTTGTCGTCCATTTCCAATTCAGACAATAGCGGTTGCGCCCGTTGCTGCCAATCGGCCACGCCATACAGACGTGCGACAAAATTCAGGTGCTGCTCTACCGTGAGGTGCTCGAACAAGCGTGGTTCATCGGGAATGAAAGCCAACTGGCGTTTGGCTGCCACCGGGTCGGCAGCAATGTCCACCCCGCCGATGCGCGCATGCCCGGTGGTGGCAGGGATAATCCCGGCCAAACACCGCAGCGTGGTGGTTTTGCCAGCGCCATTGGGGCCCACCAAACCCATGATTTGGCCGGCGGCCACCTGGAAGGACACCGCCTCCACTGCGGTGAAGTCGCCGTAACACTTGCCCAAGCCCTGAACTTCAATCATGTGTGCCGCGCTGCCGGTGGGATGGCGGCGAGTGTAGCGCGCACCAAATGGTGTCAGGTTCACTTCTGACGCGGCCTGGGGTGAGGGCAGGGCATCGCCCGGCCAGATCATGCCTGCAACCGGACAAGTCGAAGGTATGTGAACCTGACCCCGTTACCGTTAACCCCGTTACCCCGGTTCGTTACAATTGCCACAT
>NZ_CALMPC010000061.1:0-2793 GCF_937872235.1 uncultured Thermomonas sp. | reverse complement strand
AACTGCAACAGCAACCGCAACCGCAACCGCAACCGCAACCGCAACCGCAACCGCAACCGCAAGAACAGGGCAAGCCATCGCAAAAAACAGCACCGCAACCATCGCAGCAACAGCCCTCGCAACAGCCAGCACAAGGTCAGCCGCAACCGCCGCCTGCGCAGTCGCCACAAGCACAACAAAAAGCCGACGCCGCCCAACGGCAGCGCATGCAGCAGGCCCTGCGGCAACTACCGGCGCAAGCGGGCAAGCCGCAGCCAGCGGCAGCATCGCCGCGCCCAGAAACCCCCCAGCAGCGTGAGCAGCGGCTTGCCAATCAAGCATGGTTGCAGCGCGTGCCCGATGACCCCGGAGCCCTGCTGCGTGCACGCTTTCAGTTAGAGGCGCAACGCCGACGCGGGGATGGGCCGTGAAGCGGCGGTGGGCGGTCGTCTGGTTGCTGCTTGCGATGCTGGCAACGCCCGCATTCGCGCAGACGCGTGCATGGCTGGATCGCACGCAGATTCACGCGGGTGAAACCGTCGTGCTCACCATCGAAACCGACCAAGCCATCCAACAGATCGACGACGCGCCGCTACAAGGTCAATTTGAAATTGGTGGGCACAACATGCGGCAACGTATTGCGTTGCGCGATGGGCGCATGCAGCGCAACAGCGTGTTCGCCATCGGGCTGCGCCCACGCGGATTGGGCACACTAACGGTGCCGGCGCTGCGGGTGGGGTCGGCACTTACCGCGCCGTTGTCATTACAGGTGATGCCGGCGCAGGTGCAACCGGCCACTGCCACCAGCGATGTGTTTGTCGAAACCGTGGTGGATGCCACCCAGCCGTATGTGCAGCAAGCCGTCGGCGTGACCGTGCGCTTGCATTACGCGGTGCCGCTGCTTTCAGGGCAACTGGATCTGGACGCGCCCGCCAATGCCAGCGTGCAGCGGGTGGGCGAGGATGCCACCTACCCGCGCGACATCGGTGGCCGGCATTTCAATGTGGTCGAGCGGCGCTATCTGCTGATCCCCGAACGCAGCGGCAGTTTGGTGCTGCCGGGTGCGCGGCTCAATGGCGTGGCTGCGGGCGGCACCATCGACCAAGGCATGGATGGCGACCGCCGGCCGCTATCGGCAGCGGCACCGGCGCAACGCTTGCAGGTGCAGCCGATTCCGGCCAACGCGCCGCTGCCGTGGTTGCCGTTGCACGCGCTGACCTTGCGCTATCTGGAACAACCCAAGTCCGCCGTCAGCGGACAGGCCGTGAATGTGGTGATCGAGCTGCTGGCCGACGGTGCCACCGCTGCACAGGTGCCGGCAATCACTTTGGACGCGCCCGCCGCTGTGCAAGTGTTCGCCGAGCCGCCGCAGGTGGAGGAGCAATTCGTCGAAGGCCGCCCACGCACATGGGTGCGGCGCAAATTTGCACTGCTGCCCGCGCAAGCTGGCGACGTGGTGATTGCTGGCCCACACATCGCATGGTGGGATGCCGTGCAAGGGCGGGCACGCAGCGCAAGTTTGCCGCCACTGGCGCTGCACGTGGCCGCCGCCGCTGGCTCACCGGGCAACGCGAAGCCGACAGCAACACGTCCGGTGCTGCGGTCCCATGCGCCCGCCACCCCGGCCCCAGCAACACCTGCACGCGATGGCGTTCGAGGGTGGTGGTTCTTGGCCCTGGTGCCGGTCTTGCTGATCGGCGTGTGGCGCTGGCGTGCCGCGCGGCATCCGCAACCACCATCTACCAGTACCCCGGCTGCGCCACAATTGCCGCAGGCCTTGCAACAAGCTGATTTGGCGATGATCGCGCAGGCCTTGTGCCACGCGGCCGGCCAGCCAGACGGGGATTTGGATGCCGTCCTTGCGCACTTGGCCAGCGCCGCCCAGCGTGACGCCGTGCGCCAGTTGCAGGCCGCGCGCTGGGGCGGCAAGGAGACTGCGGCCACGCTGGCCGCACTGCGCCAAGCATTTGCAGCGGGCCCGCAGTGGCAGCCGACGCAGCAACGGGCGCAATCCCTACTGCCTGCGCTATATCCGGAATGAAGTTCAGAATGCGCCGTGGTGTTTGCTAAGCTGGCGCACTGATTTGGCCCGCGAGTAGCGCATGCATTCCATCGAGTCTTCGCCATCCACGCCTGCCAAGGGCATGCCGCTGCATTACAAAGTGCTGATCGGCTTCGTGTTGGGTACCGCGCTGGGCCTTGCCGGGCATGCGTATGCACTCGATGCGGCGTGGATTCACAGTGTCATTGACTATGCCAGCAAACCGTTCGGGCAAATCTTCCTCAATTTGCTGTTCATGCTGGTGGTGCCGCTGATTTTTTCGGCACTGGTGCTGGGCGTGGCCGAGCTAGGCGATATCGCCGCATTGGGCCGGCTGGGCTGGAAGACCTTGACCTATACCGCTGTCGTTACTGCGGCGGCGGTGGGCATCGGCCTGCTGTGCGTCAATGTATTGCAGCCCGGCTTGCACATGGACCCGGCCTTGGTACAAAAAACCATGAGCAGTAATGTGCTCAAGGCCGGCGAAATTGTCAGCAAGGGCAACGAGCTGCGCTTGATGGATCTGTTGGTCAATATCGTGCCGCACAACATTGTGGGTGCGATGGGCGATGACAAGCAAAAACTCGGCATCGTCTTTTTTGCGTTGATGATTGGCATTGGCTTGGTGATGAAGCCCACCGCCGGTACCAACGCGTTCAAAAATGCCATGCAGGGCTTGTTCGAGATCTGCATGCACCTGATCGGCATGTTCATCAAGCTGGCCCCGTATGCGGTGGCTTGCTTCATGTTCAACCTGACCTTCCAGTTGGGCT
>NZ_CALMPC010000060.1:0-4416 GCF_937872235.1 uncultured Thermomonas sp. | reverse complement strand
CGCATTCTGCGCACCGAAACCGCCGGTATCGCCGCGATTGCCGCGCTGCAGGTGATCTTGGGTGATCTTGGGTGAGTCAAGTACGGCCCAAACTCACACCGCAAGCAAGCCTGACTTCAAGCCGCCTGCGCCATCACTTCGCGCAGACTGTCTTCGAGTGCGGCCAAGTCCGGCACCATCGCATCGTCTTCATTGTGGCGCACGCGCGCCAACACCCCTGCCGGTAACTCGCCGCCACTCTCCAGGGTCACCATCGACGTCTCGGTCACCGTTACCAAGCGCGGGAAGCCCTGCGTCAGCATTGCGAAATAGGGATGCTTTTCATCGCCGCCCAATGCTTTCAGCACAATGACTTTGCTGCCCAAGCCGCCTTCTTCGTCAGCCAACTCGGCAAACCGCGAGAACGATACCAACGGCAACTGCCAGCCGCGCCAGCGGATCCGCCCCAGCAACCAATCCGGGGCATCGGCCACCGGCTCCGGCGGCGCAAACGACAACACTTCGGCGATGGTGGCATTGGGCAGTAGCAAGCGCGCCTGCGCGACTTGGATCAGCACGCCTCGGATGATGTGGGCAATGTTGTCGGACATGGGATACCTCAGGCAGGCCAGCGCTGGAGCAGCAGACGGGAAATTTCGGCAAGACTACGCGCCTCACCACCACGTGCCACCAACAATTTGCTGGTGGCAGGATCAAAACAATTATCGGGCGCCTGGCCATACACCAACGCCCCACCCAGCCGCAACGACAGCGCCACATCAACCAGCGCAGTATCGGCGCCACTCAATAGCAGCATGGCGGTATCGGCGGCGCGCAAACCGGCAAAACGTGCCGCGCCATCGGTGGCCACCAACACCAAGCTGTCACCAGACTGTTGCACATCCACCAGATCCGGGAGTACGTACACTTGACCATGCACCAGCACTTCACCGGGCTGCCCAAGGCTGACTGTCAACGTGGTGGCACGCTGCATCTGACGTACCAGTTTGTCGTATTGACCACCCGCCACGCGCTGATGCAGCAACACCGCGCGTGAGAAGTCTTGCGGCAAGCTGCCCAGAATCTGGCGTACGGCATCCGGACCACCTACCCCAGCCGAAATGACCACGGCACCCTGACCCTGATCAGGTGCTTGTAATGGTGCAGGCTTCAGCGAAGGCATGGCCGCGACCTGCAGCGCCAGCGCTTCCATTTCCTGTTGCAGTCCTTGTGGCGCATCCGGGTCCGGCGCGACGGGCAGGACATCCGCATGACCATGCAATTTGGCGGCCAAATGGCGCATCCAGCGGGCTGCCTCCCAGCCATCGCGTTTGCTGGCTACGTCGGCATCATCAAACATCACCCGCAGCGCTGGATCAGCCAGAACCGCATCGAAGCTGCCCAACGCGGACTCGATGACCGGGTCGAGCACCACCAATACGACGTCGGGTGCGGCAGCCTGCAATGCATCGACACCCACGCTGCAAGGGTCCAGCACCGCTACCAGCGCGGCTCCGGCCTCCTGCACAGCCGCCTCGGTACGGTCGCGCCCCGCACCGGGGCGCGCCAACACCACCACACGCGGCCTGCTCATTGCAGGCTTCCATCGCCCGTGTGTTCAACCCCGAGCAAGTCGAACACGTTGCGCATGAGTTCGGCTTCCTGATACGGCTTGCCCAGATAGCGCTCGACACCCAGATCCATCGCGCGCTGGCGATGCTTTTCGCCGGTGCGCGAGGTGATCATGATGATCGGCACATTGCGCAAGCGTGGGTCGGCCTTCATCGCCGTTGCCAACTCGTAGCCATCCATGCGCGGCATTTCGATGTCGAGCAACATCAGGTCAGGCACGAAGTCTGCCATCCGCTCCAGCGCATCCAGGCCGTCCTTCGCGGTTGCCACTTCGAAGCTGTGACGCTCCAGTACACGACCAGTGACCTTGCGCATGGTGACCGAGTCGTCCACCACCATGACCAAGGGCACGCCACGCTGTTCGCTCGCGTGTACTACCGGGGTGGTATCGCGCGGAGCGGCGGCAAAGCGGCGCACCAGCGGCACCACGTCCAGAATCACCACCACGCGGCCATCACCCATGATGGTGGCGCCAAAGATACCGGGGATCGACAGCAGCTGCGGGCCGCCCGACTTCACCACGATTTCGCGGCTACCCACCACCTGATCTACCGCGACTGCAGCGCGCAGGTCACCTGACCGCACCAACAACAGCGGCATCTGCAGATGACCCTCAGCCTTGGCGGTCGATGTTCCGACCAGCGCACCCAAATCGTGCAGGGCATAGTCTTCGCCACCGTAACGATAGCTGGCATCGGACTTGGCCAAATCTTCGCGGCTGATCCGGCCCACGCCGCGCACCGAGGCAATCGGCACCGCGTATTCGGTATCTCCGATCTTGACGAACACTGCCTGCGTGACCGCCAAGGTCTGCGGCAGGCGCAGGGTGAAGGTGGTGCCTTCCCCCGGGCGCGATGCAATGTCGATGGTGCCGCCCAACTGGCGTACTTCGCTGGCGACCACATCCATGCCGACGCCACGCCCGGCCAAGCGGCTGACGGTTTCCGCGGTGGAGAAGCCCGGCTGCATGATCAGCTGGTCCAACTCGGTCTCGGACAGCACCGCATCGGCCTGGATCAATTCACGCTCGATTGCGCGGGCACGGATTGCATCGCGATTGAGGCCGGCACCATCGTCGGAAATCTGCAAAACGACTTCCGACCCTTCGCGGCGAACTGCCACACGAATGCTGCCTTCATCCGGTTTGCCTGCGGCACGGCGCACATCCGGCACTTCCAGACCATGCGCAATGGCATTGCGCAGCATGTGCTCCAACGGCGCCGTCATGCGCTCCAGCACATTGCGATCCAGTTCGCCCTGAGCACCGTCCAGCTTGAGCTGGGCTTGCTTGCCGGTCTCGCTGGCGGCCTGACGGATCACGCGGCGCAAACGCGGCACCAACGAATCAAATGGCAACATGCGGGTGCGCATGAGGCCTTCCTGCAACTCGGAACTGACGCGTGACTGCTGAGTCAGCAGGGTTTCGTACTGACGCGTCAGGTCTTCCATCGACCCATGCAAGCTCTGCAAGTCGGCGGCGGACTCGGCCAGTGCCCTCGAGAGCTGTTGCAAGGTGCTGAACCGGTCGAGTTCCAGCGGGTCGAAGGTCTCGCTCCCGGCATCGCCTTCGCGTTGGTAGCGGGCGATGATTTGCGCTTCGGTTTCGGAATCCAGACGCCGCAACTGATCGCGCAGACGCAGGTTGGTTTGCTCCATTTCCTGCGCGGTACTGCGGAACGCAGACAGCTGCTGCTCCAGACGTGCGCGATAGATCGCCACCTCGCCGGCGTAGTTCACCAAGCGGTCGAGCAGATCCGCACGGATGCGCACCTGCTCCTGCGGTGCGCGAACGCCCAGATCGTCGTCGTCGAAACCAGCATCCGGGTTGATCGGCATAGACAACGGCTTGAGCGGCACCACCTTGGTGGTCGCCTTGGGTGCTGTTGCCTGGGCCGCAGCTTCGGCACCAACTGCAGCCCCGACTTCGGCCAACTCCGCCGGCTCCGGCGCAGCCACCGCACGATTTTCCGCGCGCGCAGCGAACTCTTCGATCAACGCCTCCGGCATGCCGACTGCACGACGTGCCGCAACGCGGGTAATCATGCCGTGCAACCGGTCGAACCCGCGCTCCAGCAATGACACTCCGGCTTCGCCCAACTCCACCTTCTGTGCCGCGGCAGCTTCCAGCAGCGACTCCATGGCGTGGCCCAATTCACCGACCGACATCATGCCAGCCATGCGGGCGCCGCCCTTGAGCGTATGCAAGTCGCGTTGCAGGCCCACGATCAGTTCCTGATCTTCGGTCTGCTCACGCAATTGCGACAGCAAGCCATCGGAATGATCGAGCAGATCGCCTCCTTCTTCGACGAAGATATCGACCAGTTCCACGTCCAAATCACTGGTATCCAGCGCTTCGTCCGGATCTTCTGCAGCTGCAGCCGTCGCCTGCAATGCCGCCAATGCAGCAAATTCGCGTGCCTTGGCTGCCGCCTGCGCTTCGGCAACTCGACGCTCGGCCTGTTGCCGCTCGACTTCGGCACGTGCAGCCGCAGCCCGTTCAGCTTCCAGGCGCTCGGCTTCGACACGCGCAGCGACAATCCGATCTGCTTCCTGACGCTGTGCTTCCGCGCGTTCGGCGTCGAGACGCTCTGCTTCAAGGCGTTCGGCTTCGACGCGTTCTGCTTCGAGACGTTCGGCTTCGAGACGTTCGGCTTCGAGACGTTCGGCTTCGACGCGTTCTGCTTCGAGACGTTCGGCTTCGACGCGTTCAGCCTCAAGGCGTTCGGCTTCGACGCGTTCTGCTTCAACACGCTCGGCTTCGAGACGCTCAGCTTCAAGGCGTTCTGCTTCAACACGCTCGGCTTC
>NZ_CALMPC010000059.1:0-42151 GCF_937872235.1 uncultured Thermomonas sp. | reverse complement strand
CGTCTTTCAGTGATGTGTTAGCGACGTTCACCACGCGGGTGGCACCCATGTCGGCGGCCAGCTTCAAACGAAAATCGTTGACGTCCGTCACCACCACGTTGCGTGCACCGATGTGCTTGCAGATACCGGCGGCGATGATCCCGATCGGGCCGGCACCGGTGATGAGCACGTCTTCGCCGATGACATCGAACTCCAGCGCGCAGTGCGCGGCGTTGCCGTAGGGGTCGAAGAAGGCGGCCAGCTCGGATGGAATCTGGTCGGGGATCGGCCACAGATTCGACGCCGGCATCGTCATGTATTCGGCAAATGCGCCGTTGCGGTTGACGCCAATGCCCACTGTATTCGGGCACAGGTGCGGGCGCCCGCCGCGGCAGTTGCGGCAATGCCCGCAGACGATATGGCCCTCCGCCGACACCCGCTGACCGATTTCGTAGCCAGATACCGCCGAACCCAGTGCGGCGATGCGGCCAACGAATTCATGGCCGATGGTCAGCCCGGGCTGGATGGTGCGCTGGCTCCACTCGTCCCACAGGTAGATATGCAGGTCGGTGCCGCAGATCGCGGTTTTTTCCAGTTTGACCAGCACTTCGTTGGGGCCGGGGGTGGGCACCGGCACCTGTTCCATCCAGATGCCTTTGCCGGCTTCGCGCTTGACCAAGGCTTTCATTGTTGCCTGTGACATGGACATGACTCGTGGGGTGGCAGTGGCGTATTTTACGCCTGCTGGATTTGCCTCGCGCCTGACCCAGGTCACAGGTGTTGCAGAGGCGGCAGTGGTCTAATACGGCATCTTGATGCCGATGAGCCGAGCCTATGCGCAAGCAATCCATTGCCGCAACTTTCGCAATCACCTTGGCCGCCAGTGCGGCGCATGCCGATGAAGGCATGTGGATGCCCAGCCAATTGCCGCAGCTGGCGGCGCAATTGAAGGCGGCCGGGTTTGCCGGCGATCCTGCGCAATTGGCGGATGTCACGCGCCCGCCGTTGGCGGCGGTGGTCTCGCTGGGGGGCTGTACCGCCAGCTTTGTCTCCAGGCAAGGCTTGGTGGTGACCAATCATCACTGTGCGATGGGCGCAATTCAGCTCAATTCCACTCCGGACAACAACCTGATCGAAAACGGGTTCATCGCCCACACACCCGCTGAAGAAGTCTCGGCCGGGCCGGCGGCACGGATCTTCGTGACCGTGGGGTTTGACAACATCACCGACCGCATTCTTGCGGGTGCGCGTGGCAAGACGGGGCGTCCGTATTTCGATGCCGTGGACATGGCGAAGAAGGCCGCGGTTGCGCAGTGCGAGGCCGATGCCGGCCATCGTTGCAGCGTGGCCGATATGTATTACGGCAGCGAGTTCTACCTGATCAAGCAGTTGGAGCTCAAGGACATCCGTTTGGTGTATGCGCCGCCAGTGTCAATTGGCAATTATGGCGATGAAATCGACAACTTCATGTGGCCGCGCCATGTGGGGGATTTCAGTTTCTATCGTGCCTACGTGGGCAAGGACGGCAAGCCTGCGGCCTACAGCAAGGACAATGTGCCCTACGTGCCGCCGGCGGTGCTGCATATCTCCACTGCGCCAGTCAAAGCGGGTGATTTTGCGATGGTCGCCGGCTACCCGGGCGTCACCTTTCGCCACCGCACCGCGTCGGAATTTGCCAACCAGATCGACTGGTTGCTGCCCAATCGAGTCGCGATGTTCGATGGCTTGATCCACACCATCGAGCAGGCCAGCGCCGGGGACAAGGCGAAGCAGGTGTTGTATGCCTCTAACGTGGCATCGATGAAAAACAATCTGAAGCGTGCGCAAGGTGAACTGGAAGGTTTGCGCCGCAGTGATGCCATCCATGTGCGCGCTGCGGATGAGGCAGCGATGTTGGCGTGGTTGAAGCAGCAACCGGATGCCAACTCTGCGCAGACTGACATCAGGGCGTTGCAAGCGCAATTGAATCAGGCCGACGCACAGCGCGAGCGCGATTTCATCCTGCCATTTTTGCGTCCGGGTCTGCTGGGTGCGGCGGTGCAATTGCAGCGGCTGGCATTCGAACACAGCAAGCCCGACGCACAACGCGAAAGCGGTTATCAACAGCGCGACGAGCCGATGATCGAAGGCGGCTTGAAGCAGTTGCAGCGCCGCTTCGATCCGGTCGTTGAAAAAGCCACCTTGCGGTTTGCCTTGCAACGTTATTTTGCCCTGCCGCAAGCGCAGCGGGTGGCCGAGTTCGATGCCGTGTTCGGCAGCACGATCGACGAGGCCGCCCAGCGCGTGGACGCGCTGTATGCCGGCACCCGGTTGGGCGATCAAGCGACGCGCTTGGCGGCGATGAATCTGGATGCCACTGCATTGGCCGCATCCAGCGACAGCTTGCTCAAGGCTGCAGCCATCTTGCAGCCGGCGCTGCTGCGCCTGGAGGGGGAAGCCAAGCAGCGTGCCGGCGAGCTGCTGCGCCTGCGCCCCGCATATATGCAAGCCTTGATTGCCTATCGCAAATCGCAGGGCAGGGCGGTGTACCCCGATGCCAATTCCACCTTGCGCGTGAGCTATGGCAAGGTCAGTGCATTGACCCCGCGCGACGGTGTGGACTATCGCCCGTTGACCACGGTGGCCGGTATCGTTGAAAAGAACACGGGCGTGGTGCCGTTCAATGCGCCGGGGCCTTTGCTGGACGCCATTGCCAAAGGTGATTTCGGCAGCACCGCCGATGCTGCGCTGGGCACGCAAACGGTGAATTTCATGACCAATCTCGACACCACTGGCGGCAATTCCGGCTCGCCGGTGCTGGATGCACAAGGCAACCTGATCGGTCTGAATTTCGACTCCAACTGGGAAGCGGTCAGCGCCAGCTGGATGTTCGACCCGCGCTACAAGCGCGCCATCCATGTGGATATGCGCTACCTGCGCTGGCTGCTGGCCAAGGTCTATCCGGCGCCCAATTTGCTGCAGGAAATGCAGCTGCCAGTGGAATAGTGGATTACCCCGCAAGCCACGTTCGATGCTACCTATTCATGCTGCATTGAAGTCGTAATCAAACGTATAAAAATGCTTGCCATCGACAATGTCGATGGCGATGCGCCCGTGCAAGCCGGTGAGGGCATCGGTGCCGGTGTCGGGCACCACGGTCAGATCCAGGGTTGGCTTGCCGCGCGCCATCACCCCATTGTGTTGCGCGAAGAAACTGCCGCGGCGGCCATCCAGCGTGCCCTCGATGCGCTCGATGGCCACATAGGCGCCGGAGCCTGGGGTCGCGGACATCACCGCCAGCATATGCACCACGCTGTTGGCCGTCAGTGGCCCGTGGAACTGTTTGTCAAAGCGCATGTGGCCGATGCGGGTATTGCCGCCCATGTCCAGCTCACCCTGCGGCGTGCGTTTGACCTCAAATTCGCCTTTGGCTTGCATCGGAAGTGACCTGTTGTGAAGACGCGCACACCATAGCCGGTTGTGGCGGTGGCGCGCACGGCCGGTGCGCAGTCTGCTAGCCTTGTGCGCTGCACAAATAACCGGATTGACCGTACATGAAGCTCCTGCTTGCCCGTCACGGCGAAACCCCGTGGAATGCCGAAGGCCGCTATCAAGGCCAAGTGGACATTCCGTTGTCCGAGGTGGGCATTGGCCAAGCCGCAGCGCTCGGCCAACGCTTGCAGGATGTGCAGGTCGATCGTGCGGTTGCCTCGCCATTGGCGCGCGCCACCCGCACCGCACAATTGGCCTTGGGCGAAGACCGTGCGCCGATGTTGACGTTCGATGACGGTTTGCTGGAGATTGCCCACGGTGAGTGGGAGGGCTTGCTGGCCAGCGAAATTGCCCAGCGTGATCCGCAGCGCTTGCAGGCATGGAAGGATGCCCCCGAATCCGTATTGATGCCGGGTGGCGAGTCGTTGCAGATGGTGCTGGATCGCGCCTGGCCGGCACTGGAGCGGGCCTGTGTGGGTCTGGGTGCCGACGATACCTTGCTGGTGGTGGCGCACGATGCCGTCAACCGCGTATTGCTGGCGCGCATTCTGGGTTTGCCACTGGCCAAGCTGTGGGGCTTCCGGCAGGCACCTGCCACCCTCAATCTGCTGCAAGGTGACAGCGTGGAGACGTTGGAGGTGGTGCGCCTGAACGATTGTGCGCATCACACCGCGTTGTTTGGCGAGGCCAAGCACCGCGCACTGTAGTCGCCACCTACAATACGCGTATGCCAAGCACACTTTCAGACTGGCTCGCCTTTATCGAGCAACAGCATCCGCAACACATCGAGTTGGGTTTGGATCGCGTGCGCACGGTCGCTCAACGCATGGGGCTGCGGCATCCAGCCCCACATGTGATTACCGTGGCCGGCACCAATGGCAAGGGTTCCACGGTCGCTTTTATCGAGGCCATTGCGCGTGCGCAAGGCTTGCGCGTGGGCGCGTACACCTCCCCGCATCTGCACCGCTACAACGAGCGTGTGCGCATCGATGCGGTGGATGCCAGTGACGCGACCTTGGTGGAAGGCTTTGACGCAGTGGAGCAGGCCCGTGACACCACGCCACTGACCTATTTCGAATACGGCACGCTGTGCGCCCTGTGGTTGTTCCAGCGCGCAGCACTGGACCTGGTAGTGCTGGAGGTGGGTTTGGGCGGGCGGCTGGACGCGGTGAATCTGGTGGATGCCGATGCCGCCATCATCACCACGGTTGACCTGGACCATCAAGAGTGGCTGGGCCACGACATCGACAGCATCGGGCGCGAGAAGGCCGGCATCGCGCGGCCCTTCAAACCGCTGATTCTGGGAGATGACGACCCGCCGGCCAGTGTGCTGCGGCATGCCTACGCGATCGGCGCACCGGCGTGGCGGATTGCCAATGATTTTTTCGCCGAACCTGTCGATGCACAGCATTGGCGTTGGCGCGAACTGGGCTACACCATCGAGTTGCCATTGCCGATGCGCGCCTTGGGCGCACCGGTGCAACTGCGCAATGCGGCGTGCGCGATTGCGGCCTTGCGTGCGCTGGATTTGCAGATCGACGATACTGCCATCGTGCAAGGCGTGGCCAATGCGGAAGTGGCCGGGCGCTTGCAGCACTTCCAGCGCGATGGCGTCGAAGTACTGGTGGATGTGGGCCACAACCCACAGGCCGCACGTGCGCTGGCTGGCTGGTTGCACGCACAGCCGCCGCGGCGCACGCTGGCGGTGTATGCCGCATTGGCCGACAAGGATGCAGCGGCGGTGGTGGCAGCGCTGGCCAATGGGGTCGATGGCTGGCATCTGGCCGGCAGTCAAACGTATGGTGCACGCGGCCAATCTGCGCAGGCGTTGGCGCAGACACTGGCTGGCAGCACGGCCGCTGACGGAACATGCCATGCCAATGTGGCGTCAGCGTTGGCGGCTGCCGTGCAACAAGCGGGACCGGTGGGCCGGGTGCTGGTGTTCGGTTCCTTCCATGCCGCAGCACAAGCCATGCAATGGCTGAATGAAGGCGGGTAGTTCGATGCAGCGGGCCGGTATAATTGCGATTCCAACCGCCCCGGTCAGCCAGGATTATCGATGGATGCTTCGCTGAAACAGCGCCTGGTCGGCGCAGTCGTGCTGGTCGCATTGGCGGTCATTTTCTTGCCGATGCTGGTCAAGGGGCCGGCGCCAGACAGCGGGGTGTCCAATGTGTCGATGCGGATCCCCGCCGAGCCCGCCGCAGTAGGCAACCCTGCGAACAATGGCGACAGCGTGAGTCAGGATTTGCCGCTGGTGGTACCGGCTGCAGCACCCTCCAGCGGTGTCTCTGGGATGCCGGCCAACATGGCAGACCCAGTGCCTGATGCGGCTCCGCAAGCCAATCAGGCATCAACACCATTGACAGCGGTTGCGGCCGGTGACTTTGCCGTGTCATTTGGCAGCTATGCCACTGTGGCCGATGCCGATAAGGTGATTGCCGCACTGCGAGCTGCGGGCCTGCCGGGGTATCGCGAGGCCGTGACCATTGCCGGTCAATCCGCGCAGCGCGTGCGCATTGGTCCGTTTGCCGATCGTGCGATGGCCGAATCAGCACGCCTGCGGTCGGCGCAAGTACGCGGCGATATCAGCGCCAAAGTGGTGACTTTGGATGCCGAGGCGGCACCGGTCACGGCTGAATCCAGAACGCCGGCAGCGATGCCGGTGGGTCCGGCCACGGCAGCCAAATCAAGCGCAGCAAGTGCGCCCCGGCCTGCTGCAAAAGCGGACCCCAAACCCGATACGCAGGCGGTGGCCAAGCACGAAGAACTTAAAAAGCCAGCCGCCAAGCCGACTGCGACCGAAACCCCGAAAGTAGAGCCGCCGGTCAGCAAACCGGCCAATCCGGCGGGTACCGGATTCGTGGTGCAGATGGGGGCGTTTGCTTCGGCCACGGATGCCACTGCACTGCGCGATACGCTGCGCAAAGCCGGCTTCAATGCCTTCACCGATACCGTGCCCGGCGCCAACGGCAGCTTGACCCGCGTGCGGGTGGGGCCGGTGATCAATCGCGCCGAAGCCGAAGCACTGAAATCCAGACTTGAACACGCGGGCAAGGCAGGCGGCATGATCCGTCCGCATCCCTGATCTGCAATCTCCACAGGAAACAACCCCATGTGCGGCATTCTTGGAATCGTCGGCCAAAGCCCCGTTGCCGGACAGTTGTATGACGGCCTGACCATGCTCCAACATCGCGGGCAGGACGCTGCCGGCATTGCAACGGCACACGGTACGCGCTTGCGCGTGCATCGCGGCAACGGGCTGGTGCGTGATGTGTTTGATGCCAAGGCGATGGCGCTGCTGGAAGGCCACGTCGGTATCGCCCATTGCCGCTACCCCACTGCCGGCAGCGAGGGCAGTGACGAGGCGCAGCCGTTCTATGTGAACTCGCCGTTCGGTATCGCGCTGGCGCACAACGGCAATTTGATCAATACCGATGCGTTGCGCCGCGAAGTGTTTGAACAAGACCGCCGCAACATCAATACCGGTTCCGATTCGGAAGTGTTGCTGAATGTATTTGCGCATGAATTGGATACCCAGAACGCGCTCACCCCGGCGGCGGTTTTTGCCGCATTGGAAGGCGTGAACCGACGCGCCAAAGGCGGCTATGCGGTGGTGTGCTCGGTGCTGGGGCTGGGCCTGGTGGCCTTCCGCGACCCGCACGGCATTCGTCCGTTGGTGCTGGGCAAGCGTCAGGGCGCAGCGGGTGAGGAATACATCATCGCCTCGGAATCGGTGGCACTGGACGTGCTGGGCTTCGAACGTGTGCGTGATGTGGAGCCGGGCGAAGGCATCGTCATCACCGATGCCGGTCAGCTGCATGCGCAGCAGTGCGCACCCGCGGTCGAACATGCCACCTGCATCTTCGAGTATGTGTATTTTGCCCGCCCGGATTCGATGATCGAAAACATTTCGGTGCACAAGGCACGCATGCGCATGGGCGTCACGCTGGGTGAAAAAATTCTGCGTGAGCGGCCCGACCATGATATCGACGTGGTGATCCCGATCCCCGATACCAGCCGCGATTCCGCGTTGGAAATCGCCAACACGCTGGGCGTGAAATACCGCGAAGGCTTCATCAAGAACCGCTATGTGGGCCGCACCTTCATCATGCCGGGGCAGGGCGAACGCACCAAGTCGGTCAAGCGCAAGCTCAACCCCATCCCGCTGGAGTTCAAGAACCGCGTGGTGCTATTGGTGGATGACTCCATCGTGCGCGGCACCACCAGCCAGCAGATTGTGCAGATGGCCCGCGACGCCGGTGCCAAAAAGGTATACCTGGCCTCGGCCGCGCCACCGGTGCGCTACCCCAATGTGTACGGCATCGATATGCCGTCCAGCGAAGAGCTGGTGGCGCATGGCCGCAGTGAAAAGGATATTGAGCAGCTGTTGGGTTGCGACTGGTTGATCTATCAGGATTTGGCCGATCTCGAAGCGGCCGTCGCTGGGCCGAAATTCCCCGGCCGCAAGTTCGACAGTTCGTGTTTCAACGGGGAGTACATCACCGGCATTGATGCCGATTATTTTGACCGCATCAAGCAACTGCGCTCGGATGATGCGAAGAAGACACGGCGGGTGTCGTAAGTCTTGACATCGCTCTTTACCGCCGCCCGCAGGTGTCTTGATGCCGCCACTGCGGATGACAAGCCCGCACGGACGCTGCGATGGGCGGACGCGTTTGCACGCGGTGAATTGTCGATTCCTGACGACGCCTCGCCACCCGAGGCGATTGGCATGCCGGGCCGTCCGGCCACCCCAACATTGGTACATCCGCGTGACTTGCCACGGCGCGGGTTTGGCAGTATCGAGGGGCGTGCGGCATTCATTCATGCCGTAGCGCATATCGAATTCAATGCGATGGATTTGGCGTGGGACGCGGTGTATCGCTTTCGCGGATTGCCGGCGCAGTTTTATGCCGACTGGGTGCAAGTGGCGCACGACGAAGCGCGGCACTTCAATTTTCTGCGCGCACGGTTGCGTGAACTTGGGTTTGACTACGGCGATTTCGATGCGCACAACGGGCTGTGGGAAATGGCCGAGAAAACCGCGCACGATGGTTTGGCGCGGATGGCGCTGGTGCCGCGTGTACTGGAGGCGCGCGGGCTGGATGTCACGCCGGGGATGATCGTGAAATTGCGCGGGCTGGGCGACCACGCCACTGCCGATATCCTCGGGCTTATTTTGCGCGAAGAAATCGCCCACGTTGCCGCCGGGTCACGCTGGTATCGCTGGCATTGTGAGCGCGCCGGAGTCGAGCCGCGGACACGCTTTCGCGAATTGCTGCGCGAGTACGCCAGCGGTGTGCTGCACAAGCCGTTCAATACCGAAGCGCGGCTCGAGGCGGGGTTCGATCTCGAGGAATTGGAAAGCCTGCTGGCCGCAGCAGGTTAACGCGCTCGTGCCCACGCACGGTGGGCTGCCCCTGAAGCGAAATCAAGGAGGAGGCAGCGGCCACAAGGCCGATGCCGGGGGACATTCGCGCAAGGGGCTAGCCCACCGTGCGTGGGCATCACGCCGCAGGCAGTGCCGCTAGCGCAAACCCATCCGCGTCCACTCGCAGCACCGAGCCTTGCGCGTACCAATCGCCCAGCACGATGCGGGTATTGCCGTTGCCTTCATCGTGAATCGCCGGACGATGGGTATGGCCATGAATCATGCGTGTCACGCCGAAGCGGGCAAACCAGTCCTGCACGGTGGCAGACGATACATCCCCAATGATTTCGGCCATCCCCTTTGCCACCAATTCACCGTAGCGTGCCTTGCTGGCGGTGCGCGCTTGCGTGGCAAAGGCCAGTCGCGATTGCAATGGCTGTGCAAGGAATTGCGCCTGCCACTGCGGGGCACGGGTTTGCGTGCGGAATTGCTGATAGGCGGTGTCATCGGTACACAGCAGATCGCCGTGCAGAAGCAGTGTGGGTTGGCCATACAGATCGATAAGGGTGGGGTCCTCCAGCAAGGTCATGCCGCAGCGTGCGGCGTAGGTTTCGCCCAACAGGAAATCACGGTTGCCGCGAATGAAATAGGTTCGCACGCCGGCGTTGGCCAGGGCACCCAATTTTTCAGCCACCAATGCACCCGCCGCGGACGGATCGTCATCGCCCACCCAGGCTTCGAACAAGTCACCGAGGATGTACAGCGCATCGGCACTGCGGGCCTCGCCAGCAAGGAAATGGCCAAACAGTGCAGTGATCTCGGGGCGTTCGGGGTCGAGGTGGAGGTCGGAAATGAAGAGGGTGGTCATCGCTGGATTGTAAGACGCTCGGCGCGGCAAAGCGCCAACCCGTTCCTGCAAGGAAACAAACGGCGCAAGTGCCGGTCTCTTCCAGCAGCTAAAATACGCAATTGCCCCGTCCACGTTGCCGCCCATGACCACCCGCACCCGCTTCGCCCCATCCCCTACCGGCTACCTGCATATCGGCGGTGCGCGCACCGCGCTGTATTGCTGGCTGGAGGCGCGCCGCAAGCGTGGGCAGTTCATCCTGCGCATCGAAGATACCGACCGCGAGCGCAGCACGCAGGCGGCGATCGACGCAATTCTGGAGGCGATGGACTGGCTGGGACTGGACTACGACGAAGGCCCGATCTATCAGACCCATCGCCTCGATCGCTACAAGGAAATGGCCGAACAGTTGGTCGCTTCCGGGCACGCCTATTACGCCTACGAGACCAAGGAAGAACTCGAAGCGATGCGCGCAGTGGCCGAAGCGGCCAAGGAGAAGCCGCGCTACAACGGTGCGTATCGGGATGCCAACGCCGGCTGGCGCGATGACCCCAATCGCGTGATCCGCTTCAAGAACCCGGTCGATGGCGTGGTGGCGTGGGACGACAAGGTGAAGGGCCGGATCGAGATCGCCAACAGCGAGCTGGATGATCTGGTGATCTTCCGCAGCGACGGCTACGCCACCTACAACTTCGCGGTGGTGGTGGACGACATCGATATGCGCATCAGCGATGTGGTGCGTGGCGATGACCATGTCAACAACACCCCGCGTCAGATCAATATCTACAAAGCGCTGGGCGCACCGGTGCCGCGCTTCGCGCACCTACCGATGATCCTCGACGAGCAGGGTGCCAAGCTGTCCAAGCGTACCGGCGCGGCCGACGTCATGCAGTACCGCGACGCCGGCTACCTGCCGCACGCGCTGTTGAACTATCTCGTTCGGCTGGGCTGGTCGCACGGCGACCAGGAAGTCTTCAGCATCGCGGAAATGCAGTCGCTGTTCGACCTGGCCGACGTGAACGCCAAGGCGGCGCGGCTGGACATGGCCAAGCTGGGCTGGCTGAACCAGCAGTACCTCAAGGCGGACGATCCCGAGGCGGTGGCGAAGCATCTCGTCTGGCATCTGGAGCAGGCCGGCTACGACCTGGCGAATGGCCCGAAGCCCGCCGATCTGGTGGTCGCGCTGCGCGAGCGCGCGCAGACGCTGAAGGAGATCGCCGAGAAGTCCGCGGTGTGGTTCCAGCCACTGGCCACCTACGACGAAGCGTCGGTGACCAAGCACCTGAAGGAAGCCGCGCGCGAGCCGCTGGCGCAGATGCGGACGCGGCTTGCCACGCTGGCGGACTGGTCGCCGGAGCCGATCCACGATGTCGTCAAGGCAGTGTCCGAGGCGCTCGGCATCGGCATGGGCAAGATCGCGCAGCCGCTGCGGGTAGCCATCACCGGCACCCAGGTCAGCCCGGATATCGGCTGGACGGTGTATCTGTGTGGGCGCGGGGAAGCGTTGGCACGCATTGACGCAGCCATCGGCATGTTGCCGCGGGCCTGAGTGACCCCATAATCCAGTCATGGCCAAGCCGCACACCTGCACCGATCCCAAACACCACGTCCACGATGCCAAAGGCTTCGTGACGGCGGTGGAGCGTGCCTGTGGTGAACGCGGGCTGCGCCTGACCGACATCCGTGCGCGGGTGCTGGGGCTGATTGCCGATGCCGGCCAGCCGATCAAGGCCTATGACCTGCTCGACAAAGTGCGTGATGGCGAAGGCGCAGGCGCGGCCGCGCCACCCACCGTGTATCGCGCACTGGACTTTCTGTTGGCCAATGGCTTCATCCACAAGTTGGAATCCATCAACGCATTCGTGGCTTGCCACCACCCCAATGCCGCGCAACATTCGGTGCCGTTCCTGATTTGCAACCGCTGCCATGCGGCCACCGAGTTGGAAGACGCCAGCATCGTGGCCACGCTGGATGCCGCCGCACGCAAGTTGGGCTTTGCGCCACAAGCACAGACCCTGGAAGTGCACGGGCTGTGCGCACGCTGTGCAGATTCCGTAGGCTGACGCACCGCATCGGCGCGGCCGATTGCAACACCGCCGGTACATTTTCCCGCCGTAGCGGGAACCTTTGCGGCGTTCCCTTGTCTGGGATTGCAGGCGACGATCATGCCACCCTGCCATCAGTCATGTTGACTCGGTGGATCTGTTTTGGTGTTATGTTATAACTTATCAAAAAGGGTGCCAGCTGGATGCGTCATTCCCTCCTTGTGCTTGCATTGACCGCAAGCTTGGCCCCTGCCGCGCAGGCCACCACCCCCAACGATCACCGCCGCATCGTCACGCTGGAAGCCCAGGTCAAGGCGCTGCAGGCTGAGCTGCTGGCGATGAAAGCGCAGTTGGTTGCCGTGCCGCAGCAGGCGCCAACGATCGCCCAATTGCCTGCCGCGTCATCGGCCAGCGTGGAGGCCGAAGTGGATGCGCTGGCCGCCGATCCGGCAACACCGGGCAGTGCTGCCAATACTGGCGTGGATGCCCTGGCTGCAGCGCCTGGCAGCAGTGGCGGCGGGGGGGGCAATGCCTTCAACCCGGCGATCAGCATCATTCTCAATGGCAGCTACGCGCATCACTCACTGGATCCGGCCAGCTACGCTCGTGCAGGGTTCCCGCGGGCGGGCGAGGGCGGCGGTCCCGGCCCGAATGGATTTTCGCTGGGTGAAAGCGAGATCTCATTCGCCGCCAATATCGATGACAAGTTCTATGGCCAGTTGACCGCGGCAATTGGCAGTGAAGACGGCCAGGACCATCTTGGGATCGAAGAGGCGTACATCGAAACCACTGCGCTGCCCAATGGCGTGAGCCTGCGGTTAGGCCGCTTCTATTCCGCGATTGGCTACCTCAACAGCCATCATCTACATACCGATAATTTCTTCGATCGCCCATTGCCGTATCAGGCTTTCCTGGGTGGCCAGTACGGCGATGACGGTGTGCAACTGCGCTGGATAGCCCCCACCACAACCTTCCTCGAAGTGGGGGCTGAGGCATTCCGCGGCCAAAACTACCCCAGTGGCGGCGCGCAAAACGGCGGGCTGGGCACGCGCAGTGTGTTCGCGCATGTGGGTGGCTCGGCAGGGAGCGATAACGAATGGCTGGCCGGCGTGTCTGCGCTCAAAACCCGGGTTGCCGGCGGCACCGACGGGTTCAGCGGCGATGCCAATCTGTACCTGCTGGACGCCACGTGGAAATGGGCGCCGCAGGGCAACTTCAAGGATGGCGGCGTCACCTTGCGTGGCGAAGTCATGTGGGACCGGCGCAACGGTGTGTATGCGGAGCCAGCCGATCCGGCCACGGTGTTGGCGTGGGACGGACAGCGCCGCGGCGCATATCTGGAGGCGGTGTACCGCTTCAATCGGACGTGGGATGCCGGCTATCGGTACGACCGTTTATGGGGCAATGCGGCGTTGCCGGTGGGCGGGTTTGACCCGTTCCGGCACAGCGCCGAGCTGACCTGGCGCAACAGCGAGTTCAGCTTGTTCCGTCTGCAACTCAGCCGCGACACGCCCGCCCCTGGTGCCACCGACAACGCCTTCATCCTGCAATACCAGACCAGCTTGGGCGCGCATGGCGCACACAAGTTCTGAACCCTCTTCACCAGGAGTCGATCCGTGAAAATATTTGCAATCCCCGTCCTGCTTGCCGCCGCCCTGATTGCGACGCCGGCACAGGCCAAGTTGCGTGTGTTCGCCTGCGAACCCGAATGGGCATCGCTGGTGCATGAACTTGCCGGTGACAAGGTGGATGTGGATGCGGCCACCACCGCGCTGCAGGACGTGCACGTGGTGGAAGCCAAGCCCAGCTTGATCGCCAAAGTGCGTGCCGCCGATCTTGCGGTGTGTACCGGTGCTGATCTGGAAATTGGCTGGCTGCCGCAGCTGTTGCGCCAATCGGGCAATACCAAGCTGGCCTCCGGCCCCGGCGCATTCATGGCGGCGATGCAAGTGAAACGGCTGGAAGTGCCCACGGTGGTGAATCGCGCCGATGGCGATGTGCATCCGGATGGCAACCCGCATGTGCAAATGGACCCGCGGCGTATCCAGGTGATTGCCAAAGCCCTGGGTGCGCGTTTGCTGCAGTTGGATCCGGCCAATGCCGCCACCTATCAGGCGCGGTTGGCCGACTTCAATACGCGCTGGACGGCGGCCATGCTGCGCTGGAAAGCCAAGGCGGCGCCGTTGCGGGGCCGTAAAGTCGTGGTGCACCACATCAGTTGGGCGTATTTGTGGGATTGGCTGGGGATGCAGCAAATTGGCGCGCTGGAACCCAAGCCCGGCGTGCCGCCCACGGCTGCACATATGGCAAGCCTGGTTGCCGCAACCCGTGACCAGCACGCGCTGACCATTGTGCGTGCCGCCTATCAGGACCCGAAGCCGGCGGATTGGTTGGCCTCGCGTACGGGGGTGCCGGCCGTCACCTTGCCGTTTACCGTGGGCGGTGATGCGCAGGCGAAGGATTTGTTTGGCCTGTTCGATTCCACCCTCGACAAACTGTTGGCGCAAGTCAAATGAGTCTGAACTGGGAAGGACTGGACATCGCCATCCTTGGGCCGGCCTGCGCCGCCGGCCTGCTGGTACTGGCCACGCATGTGCCACTGGGCAAACAGGTGTTGGCGCGCGGCATCATCTTCATTGATCTGGCGATTGCCCAAATCGCCGGGTTGGGCGTGATTCTGGCGCAATCATTCGGGGTTGATGCACACGGATTTGGTGTGCAAGGTGCCGCCGCGGTAGCCGCGCTGCTGGGGGCTGGCTTGCTGGCGTGGACCGACAAACGCTGGCCGGAGCGGCAGGAACCCCTGATCGGCACCCTGTTTGTACTGGCGGCCACCGGCGGCCTGTTATTGCTGGCCAACAATCCACAGGGGGGCGAGCACCTCAAGGATTTGCTGGTGGGGCAAATTTTGTGGGTGAACTACACCCAGCTGATTCCAGTGGCGCTGTTGTCGGTGCTGTTGCTGGGGCTGATGGGGTGGCGGCGCGGGCGCTTGAGCGGGCTCTGGTTCTATGGCCTGTTTGCGCTGGCGATCACCGCCTCGGTGCAGCTGGTGGGGGTGTATCTGGTGTTTGCCAGCTTGATCGTGCCGGCCTTGGCCACGATCACGGTGAAGGGCCGCGCTGGGCTGGGCTGGGCGTATGCCATCGGCGTGCTGGGCTATGTGGGTGGGTTGGTGGCTTCGGCGCTGCTGGATCTGCCCAGTGGCGCACTGATCGTGTGGGCGCTGGCGGGGTTTGCCCTGTTGGCGCAGGCCGTGCCCGCGCTGCGGCGGCAGGCACCCGTGGCAGTCACGCATTGAGCCGGTGGCTGCAGCAGGGCTGGGTTGTGGCCGGGTTCACCCTGGTTTGACTGTACTTATGTTATAAAATAACAAATGCCAGAGATGCCCCGCTCACATTCGCTACTCGATCGCTTGGGTGCCACCGGCGCATTGGTGTGCGCGGTGCATTGCGCGCTGCTGCCGCTGCTGATCGCCGCGCTGCCCTCGATTGGAGTAGCGGCGTGGCTGGGGGACGGCTTCGAGGTCGGCTTCGTGCTGTTTGCCAGCCTGTTCGGGCTGGCCGTGCTGATGTGGAGCTATCGCAGGCATCGTGTATTGCGGGCATTAGCCCTGTTGCTGCCGGGGTTGGCGGTGCTGTGGGTTGGCATTTTGTACGCGCCGTTGCACCATTCGCTGCTCCCGCATGCCGTGGCGATGACTTTCGGCGGCACTCTGGTGGGGCTGGCGCATATTGCCAATTTGCGTCTGAACCACCGTCATGTGCATGGGCCGGCCTGCGCGCACTGATCCCCCGAATCCGCCCGCCGGGGCGTACCGTGCTAGAATGCTCGGCCTCGCGCGCGTCGCGAACACCTCACACGAACCGATTTCAGGAGCAACACGATGGGCAAGGGCGACCGCAAGACTGCCAAGGGCAAGCGCTACAACGCCAGCTATGGCAATTCGCGTTCACATTCGGTGACCAAGGCTGCCGGCACTGCCGCTGCACCGGTCACCAAGAAGGCGGTGAAAGCACCAGCCAAGAAGGTTGTGGCCAAGAAGGCCTGACCCATCCGCTTCCAAGCGTGATCCCGAAAGCCCCGCAGTGCGGGGCTTTCGCGTTGTTGTAAGGTTATTTGCCAGCACCTGCTTCCACTGTGGCCCAAGTTCGCAGCAGATTGTTGCCGAGCAGTTTGCGGATGTCGGCATCGCGATAACCGCGCGATTGCAGGCCGGCCACAATGTTGGGGTAGTCGGCCACGCTTTTGAGCTCGGCCGGCAACTGGCCATCCACGCCATCGAAATCCGAGCCGATACCGATGTGGTCGATGCCAATCAGCTGCACCCCATAGTCAATTTGGTCGAGTACTTGGGTCAGCCTGCTGGTGCGCGACGGATGCGTGCGTGCCCAGTCTTTTTCGAAGGCATCCCGACTAAGCTCCGGCTGGCCTTGCGCCCTGAGTGCACGGTTATGCTCGTTGAAGTCGTTGATGGCACGGAAGTGCGCTTGGGTGTCGGCGGCACTGGCGGGGTCGATGAAGGCCGTGCCAAACGGCACCTGCACCACGCCGCCCTTGGCGGCGACTGCCTTGGCGATTTCATCACTGATATTGCGTTCGAAGCCGGGCGTGAAATGGCGGAATGCGGAGTGGCTGGCGATCACCGGTACCTTGCTCAGCTGGATTGCCTCCAATGCGGAAGCGTCGGCTAGATGGGAGACATCCACCATGATGCCGACCCTGTTCATTTCTGCCACCACCTGCCGACCAAACGGACTCAAGCCGTTCCAGTGCTTTTCCAGCACGTACGAGGAATCGGCGATGCGGTTATTGGCGCTATGAGCGAGGGTGATGTAACGCACCCCGCGATTGAAGAAAAACTGCACGTTGTCGAGTTTGTCGCCCAGCGGCGCACCGTTTTCCATGCCCAGTGGCAGCAATACATGACCACCTTTGTGCAGCCGCGACGCATCTGCGGGGGAGGTGAGCAGGGCGAATTTGTCCGGGTGCCGCTGTACCAAGGCCTCGATGCTGTCGATCATCTGGTTGGCCGTTTGCCATGCGCTGCCATCGGCATCCTGTTTGGCCGAGGTGTAGATCGACATGAACGCCACATCCAAACCACCAGCGCGTGCGCGCGGGTAATCGAATTCGCGGCCAGGCACGGCGTTGCCAAGATCGGCCCAATGATCCAGCAGGTTCTCCGGTGCATCGATATGGGTATCCACGATGATCGCGTCGTGCGCCAACTTGCGCGCAGCGTCATTCGCTTGAGCGTGAACGGTGGATGCCGCCAGCAGGCAGGCGGTGGCAAGCAGGGTCAGGCGCATACGCAGACACACTCCAAAGGTTAGAGCGATGGTTGGCCAGCCACGATGACTTGCGCAGCCAGATCACCACCTAGCCAATAGCATAATTCGGCGGGGTGGGCGACATTCCATGCAACAAGATCGGCACGCATCCCTGTGCACAGGGCACCGCGGTCGGCCAAACCAAGCGCTTTTGCGGCATGCACGGTGGTGCCCTGCAACGCTTCTTCCGGGGTCATCCGAAAATGCGTGCACGCCAATTGCATGGCCTGCCGCAGCGACAACAGGGGCGAGGTGCCGGGGTTGCAGTCGGTGGCCACCGCCATCGCCACGCCGTGTTCGCGCAGTTGCGCGATGGGGGGAAGTTTGGTTTCGCGCAATACATGGAACGCACCGGGCAGCAACACCGCAACCGTGCCATGCGCGGCCATCGCCCGCACACCGTCATCGCGGGTGTATTCGATATGGTCGGCGGACAGGCCATTGAACTCTGCCACCAACGCAGCACCGCCCAGATCGCTGAGCTGGTCGGCGTGCAACTTCACCGGAATGCCCAGTGCACGCGCTACGTCGAATACACGCCGGGTTTGTGCAGGCGAAAACCCGATGCCCTCGCAAAACGCATCCACCGCGTCCACCAAGCCTGCGGCATGCAGTTGCGGCAACCACGCGATTACCGCGTCGATATAGCCATCCGCGTGGTCTGTAAACTCTGGCGGCAGCGCGTGTGCGGCCAGATACGTGGTGCGCACACCCACGCCCACGGTTTCACCCAGGCGGCGTGCCACCCGCAGCATTTTGCCCTCGTTGGCCAAATCCAATCCGTAACCCGATTTGATCTCCAGGGTGGTGACGCCATCGCGCAGCAGCGCGCGTGCCCGCGGCAGCGACTGCTGCAACAGCTCTTCTTCGCTGGCCGCACGTACAGCAGCCACGCTGGATGCAATGCCGCCACCGGCGCGTGCGATGTCCTCGTAGCTTGCGCCGTTCAGACGCATATCAAATTCACGCACACGGTTGCCGGCAAACACCAGGTGGGTATGGCAGTCGATCAAGCCCGGAGTCAGCAACTTGCCCGCAAGGTTTTCGGTGCGCACGGCGCTCGCAGCGGAAGGCAGATCGGACATCCGGCCCACCCACGCGATGCGGCCATTGGCGCAGGCCAGTGCGCCATCCTTGATCAAGCCAAAGGGCTGCTCGCCATCAAGCGTGGCCAGGGTGGCGTGAGTGAGTAGCAAATCCCAGCGAGGGGTCATCAGTCCGTGTCCGTGCAACGCAGCCAAGACGCGATTATTGCAAACGCCGCCGGCATGCGGTCGCCCGCTAGAATGCGTGAAGTATTCGATTGGAGATTGTCATGCCGGCATCGCTCGTGTTGTCTTGTTTGCAGGTCTCCCGATGAGCGTCGTGGATGGCTGGAGTGGCCGCGTCGATCTACCCATCGAGGCTTCCACGCTACGCTGGCACCAATGGGTGCGCGCAGCCGAAGGTGCAACCGCGCCGGGGGTGGCAGTATTGGGCTTTGCTTGTGATGAAGGCGTGCGCCGCAACCATGGCCGCGCAGGGGCCGCCGAAGGCCCGGCTGCGCTGCGCAGGATGCTGTCCAATCTGCCGGTATTGAACGCTGCGCCACTGTTCGATGCGGGCACGATCACCTGCGCCGATGGCGAGCTGGAAGCGGCGCAAACGCGCTATGCCGATGCGATGGCGGCGTTGTTGGATGCTGGGCATTTTGCGGTGGGCCTGGGCGGCGGCCATGAAATTGCGTTCGCGTCGTATCAAGGCCTGGCCAAACATTTGGGCGCGCGCCGCCCACGCGTGGCGATCGTCAATATCGATGCGCATTTTGATTTGCGCAAACAAGACCAAGCCAGTTCCGGCACGCCGTTCCTGCAAGCCATCGAACACGCGCGCGCACTGGGCTTGCCGTTGGACTACTTGGTGTACGGCATCAGTGCCGCCGCCAATACGCGGGTGTTGTTTGATACCGCCAACCAGCTGGATGTGCACTATGTCCGTGATGACCAATTAGGCCTGCTGGAGTTGCCGCAGCGCATCACCCAGTTGCGTGAAAAATTGGCGGATGTGGACCTGATTTATCTCACCATCGACATTGATGGCTTGCCGCATGCCATGGCGCCGGGTGTCAGCGCGCCGGCCGCGCGCGGTGTACCGATGGAGGTGGTGGAGCCTCTACTCGACGCGATTGCCGCAACCGGCAAATTGAAGTTGATGGACGTGGCCGAACTCTCGCCGCCGCTGGATCGCGACAATGTGACGGCACGCGTGGCGGCACGCTTGATTCACCGGGTGGCAGATGCGGTGGTGCGGGCCAGCTAGCGCTGGCCTCAGGCCTTGTCCACGGGCGTGATGCTCAAGGTTGCCTCAGGGGCAATCCCGCGTTCCAGTGCTTGCAGGGCGATATGCACCTTGCCCACGTCCAGACCGGTTTGGCCGTGGTCTCGAATGGGGTTGGTATGCAGTGAAAATGTTTTCGGTTTGCCGCTGGCGGCGGGTTCCCAGCGCAATGAGATTTCGGCATCGCCGGCCCAGATGCATTGCACGTTGGGGGGGCAGCGGGAATCATTGACCAAACTCAAGTAGGTCAAACGGCTGCCGTCGGCCAACGTCGCTTTTTCACCGATGCCCAAGGTAATGGTCTGCATGGCGGCCGGTGGCTCCTGTGCTGTGATCGTAGTGGTCGCGGTGGTGGTGGGTTGTGAATCTGCACTTGCGCAACCGGTCAGCAGGGCGATCAGAGTGAGGCAGGCGGTGCGGTACATGAGGAACGCTCGCTTGGGTGGCAGGTGTTATCCGATATACCACGATGCTGCGGCTTGCGATGAACAATTACTGCGTGACGCTTACTGGCTGTCGCGGCGCGATGCCAGCCGGTCAGCCAGACGGGTAGGTTCCGGCAGGCGATAGGTGGTGACAAACCGCATCACCAATTCCGCTGCGGAGGCCATCGCCACTTTATGCCCGGGTGAGATCACCAGCGGCAGGCAGCCGGGTTTGCTGCGCAGCAACCAGCCAATTTGTTCGCGGCCATCGCGCAATGGCGTGAATGCACCCCGCATCCCGTGCAGTGCCTGCCTCGCTTCGCCCACATGAATGCTTTTGCCCACGCCAATACTGGGCAGGCCCGTGACCACACCAAAATGTGCGGCAATGCCCAAGCGGCGAGGGTGTGCGATGCCGTGGCCATCCACAAACGCCAAATCCGGCGGTGAGGACAGCATGTTGAGGGCTTCCAGCAGCGCCGGCAATTCGCGGAAACTGAGCAGCCCAGGGATGTACGGCATGCGCGTGGGCAGGCATGCAACCTGTTGGTCGATGACGGCAAGCGTGCTGGCATCCAGCAATACGGCGGCAGCGCGAGTGATGCTGCCGGCTTCCTCAAACCCGACATCAAAGCCGGCAACCGTGCGCAGTGGCTTGGCAAAGCCATCGCGCAGCGACACTTGCCGAGCCAGTTCGATTTGCAGCGCACGCATGGCATCGCCATTGCCATGCCATTCGGGCAGGTCGGGCTTGTGGTCCATCAATCCTGATTCACCTGCAGCTGGCTACGACCAGCGCTATCAAATTGCACGGTATAGCGGATGCCATAGGTGGCTTCATCCATCTCGCCCACAGTGCAATGGCATAGAGCGCGCACCAAGGCCGGTAGGGTATTGCTGTGGCCGATGATCAGCACATTGCCATGCGGGTATCGCTGCCGCAGCTGGCTGGCGAAGGTCACGGCATCGCTGGCGTCGTACTCCAAGATAGCCAGCCCGTGTGCTTGCGCAGTGGGCGCGGCGGTTTGCCGGGCGCGTTGGGTGGCGGTGCTGTAGATTGCTTCTAGCGGCACCTTGGCCAATAGCGTTGACAGCTGTTCGGCGCGAGTGCGGCCGGCAGGCGTCAGCGGGGGGTCTTTGCCGGCGGCGAGGTCTTTTTCGGCATGCCGCACCAGGTACAGCGTACTCGCCGTAGCCGGCGGTGCAGGCGTTGACGCACACGCGCTGATAAGTACACATGCAGGAAACAACATCGCACGAAGCAGGGTCATCGAGGGGCTCCTTTATCCATGGCAATCAAAAGCCCACGCGCCGCATTGAAGCGGGTGCTGGCATCGGGCAATTCCAGCAGGATGCGCAATTTGTCCGGGCCGTCCATCTTGTAGTGCGTGGGCTGGCCTTGAATCAAGCGGATCACCGCCATCGGGTCCACATTGGGCTTTTCGACAAATTGCACGCGGCCGCCCTTCTCGCCCAGCACCAATTTCCGAATCCCCAGCGCCGTGGCATGCAGCTTCAATTCGGCGGTGGCGAACAGGTGTTTGCCGGCGTCCGGCAGCAGGCCGAACCGGTCAATCATTTCCACCTGCAATTCACGCAGCGCATCCACACTGCGGGCGGCGCTGATGCGCTTGTACAAAGTCAGGCGCGCATGCGGGTCGGGCAGGTAGTCGTCGGGGATCAGGGCGGGCACATGCAGATCCACTTCCGCGCCGAAGCGATCATCGGCATCGGTGTCGGGCAGTTTGCCTTGCTTGATGCTGCGCACCGCACGTTCCAGCAATTCGGTGTACAGGCTGAAGCCGACTTCGGCCATCTGCCCGCTTTGGCCTTCACCCAGCAGCTCGCCGGCACCGCGAATTTCAAGATCATGCGTGGCCAAGGTGAAGCCGGCACCCAGCTCGTCCATCGAGGTGATGGCCTCCAGTCGCTTTTTGGCATCCGGGGTGATGTTGCGGCCATCGGGCACCAGCAGATAGGCATAGGCGCGATGGTGGCTGCGGCCCACGCGGCCACGCAACTGGTGCAACTGGGCCAGCCCGAATTTGTCGGCGCGGTTGATCAGGATGGTGTTGGCGTTGGGGATGTCGATGCCGGACTCGATGATGGTGGAACACAGCAGCACATTGGTGCGTTGCTTGTGGAAGTCCAGCATCACGCGTTCCAGTTCACGCTCGTGCATCTGGCCGTGGGCAATGCCGATGCGCGCATCCGGCACCAAGATTTGCAGCGCATCGTGCATGCGGCCGATGCTTTCCACATCGTTATGCAGGAAATACACCTGCCCGCCGCGTGACAGTTCGCGCAGGAAGGCTTCCTTGAGCAGCGCGTCGTCCCAGACGTGGACAAAGGTTTGCACCGCCAGCCGGTGGGCCGGTGGGGTCGCAATAATCGACAAATCGCGCAGCCCACTCATCGCCATGTTCAGCGTGCGTGGAATCGGGGTGGCGGTCAGCGTCAGCAGGTGCACGTTGGCGCGCAGCTTCTTCAGCGCCTCCTTCTGGCGCACGCCGAAGCGCTGCTCCTCGTCGACGATGACCAGGCCCAGGTCGCTGAACTTCACGTCCGGCTGCAGCAGCCGATGGGTGCCCACGATCACGTCGAGCTTGCCCTCGGCCAGCTTCTGCAATTCCGCCTCGATTTCCTTCTTGCTCTTGAAGCGGGACAGCACTTCCACCCGCAGCGGCCAGTCGGCGAAGCGGTCGCGCAGGTTCTGGTAATGCTGCTCGGCCAGCAGGGTGGTGGGCACCAGGATCGCCACCTGCTTGCCCGCGCTGGCGGCCGCAAAGGCGGCGCGCACCGCCACCTCGGTCTTGCCGAAGCCGACGTCGCCGCAGACCACGCGGTCCATCGGCTGCGAGGAGGCCAGGTCGCGCAGCACCGCTTCGATGGCGGCGTGCTGGTCGGGGGTTTCCTCGAACGGGAAGGTGGCGGCGAACGGCTCGTACATCGCCCGGTCGACAGCAATGGCCAGTCCTTGTCGCGCGTGTCGCTTGGCTTGGATTTCAAGCAACTCGGCGGCCACATCGCGGACCTTCTCGGCGGCTTTTTTCTTCGCCTTGGCCCACTGCTCGCCGCCCAGGTTGTGCAGCGGCGCGGTGTCGGGGTTGGCCCCGGAATAGCGGCTGATGCGGTCCAGTTGCGCCACCGGCACATACAGGCGGTCGCCCTTGGCGTATTCGATATCCAGAAACTCGCCGGGCATGCCGCCCACGGCCATCGCGATCAGCCCACGATAGCGGCCCACGCCGTGATCTTCGTGCACGATCGGGGCGCCCAGCGAGAGCTCGCCCAAGTCACGGATGATGGCTTCGGGTTCGCGCCCGGCACGCTTGCGGCGGCGCGGCTGGCTGGCGCGTTCGGGGAAGAGTTGGCGCTCGGTGAGCACGCACAGTGGCGGCGCATCCAATGCGAAGCCGTCATCGAATGCGGCGACGGTGATGGCTAATCTGCTCCCGTCATCCCGACTTGCGCCAGGATGACGGGCAAAAGCGCTCCAGCTCTCCACCCCCGCCAGCGGCATCCCCGCTGCCTCCAACACCTCGCGCAGGGCCTCGCGGCGGCCGGCGGAATCGGCGGCAATCAACACCCGGCCCGGATAGCTTGTCAGGAAGCTGCGCAAGGCATCGGCAGGGGCGTGGTCTTTTTGCGTCAGCGGCAAGGCTGGGGCTGGTTGCACGGGCAGCGTGTGGGCCTCGGCATAGCGCGGATGTTGCGTGTTGCAAATGTCGATCCGGTTGCCTTGGTTCAAGCGTTCACGCAGGGCACCCGGTGCCAGCCAAAGCTCGCCGGGGGGCAGCAAGGGGCGCTCGATATCGTGGCGCAGTTGATCGTAGCGGTGCTCGATGTGTTGCCACGCCTGCTCGCTGGCCTCCAAGGCGCCCTCACACAGCACCGGCATGGCGCCGGGCAGATAATCGAACAAGCTCGCGGTACTGCTGTCGTGGTTGCGGTCATTGGCAAAAAACAACGGCAGGTAATACTCGATACCCGCCGGTGCCAGACCGGCTTTCAGATCCTGCACCAGTGCGCTGCGGCGGGTGTCGATGTCGAAGCGTTCGCGCAGCGCGTCCAGTGCACGCTGCACATGGGCATCGTCCATCGGCACTTCGCGGCCGGGCAATAATGCAATCGCGCTGATTTTTTCCAGCGAGCGCTGGCTGTCGGGATCAAAGATGCGGATCGAATCGATCTCGTCATCCAGCAATTCAATCCGAAACGGGGTGTCTGCGCCCATCGGATACACATCCAGCAGCCCGCCGCGCACGGCAAAATCACCGGGATCGAACACCTGCGGCACGTTGCGATAGCCGGCTGTTTCCAGCCTGCGCTTTTCCGCATCCATGTCCAGCTGCTGGCCAAGCTTCAAATCAAACCGGTTGCCCAGCACATGGCTGCGCGGGGCTAGCCGTTGCATCAAGGTGGCGGCAGGCACGATGACTATGCCGCGGGTCAGCCCGGGTAGCCGCGCCAAGGTGGCCAGGCGCTGGCTGACGATCTCCGGGTGCGGGCTGAAGCGGTCGTACGCCAGTGTTTCCCAATCGGGGAAGCCCAGCACCGGCAGCGCGGGCGCGCTGGCCAGCAGGATGCGCAGATCGGTTTCCAGTTGCTGTGCGGCGTGGTTGTCACGCGCAATGGTCAGTAGTGGGCCATTGTGCTGCTGCGCGGCCGCAGCAATCGCGCAGGCCAATGCAGTGCTGGAAGCCGGCGCACGCCAGTAGGCGCGAGCCTGGCCGCTGCGGGGCAAGGGGGGGGCAAACGCAAGCAAGGATTCAGACATGACATGATCGGCAGCGCCGGACGCAGCACGCCAGCGCTTGTGTGGTTGGGTTGTGTGGGAAATTTTACCCCTGCACGCTGCTCAGGAAGGCCGGTGGCGGGAGTGGGGGTTTGGGTTTGGGCGGTGGGATATTCAACACCACCCGCACCAAACCGGCTTCACCGGCGGCTTCGCGATGGAAGCCCAGTGACTGCGCCAGCGCTTGCATCGGCAGATTGCTTTCCAATACATCGCCATACACGCGCAGCACCTTGCGGCCCTTGGCCCAACGCACCAGCCGGCGCATCAAGTGCCGGCCCAAACCCATGCCATTGACGTAGTGACTGACCAGGATGGCGAATTCCGCATCTTTGCCATTGGCGTCGATGCAAATGCGCGCCACCGCGCCAATCAACGCCTCGCCCGGCGGTAGTGGCTCGGCAGCGACCAGCGCGAAGTCGCGGCGCGGGTCGGGTCGGGTGAGCTGCTCGGCTTGCTTGTGGCTGAGCTCCTTCATCGGATGCAAGAAGCGCTGGCGAATTTCATCTGGCTCCAGCAAGGTAAACGTGGCTTGTATTGGCCCGGCGTCTTCCGGCCGAATCGGGCGGATCAAAATATCCCGCCCGTTGCTGAGGCGGACATGTTCGTGCCACGGGGGCATGCGGTTGCGAGCGGACATGGCAGCATCATCGCGTGACAGGTGTTAAAAAAATGAACGGCGCGTGTCCGTTCGGTGAGTTCATGCCGGTGGAGTATGCGACTTGCCGCGCAAGCGCGACAGGGCCGAAAGTATCGCCACCAGCAGTGCGCCGGCCAACACCCCAACCCCGCCATTGAGCAACGCGCCCCACAGCCAGCCCAAACTCCCCGTGCTCAGCGCAGCAATGGCGTGGTGCAACGGCGCGATGCCATGCGCCAGGATGCCGCCACCCACCAGAAACATCGCCACCGTACCGGCCACCGACAAGAACCGCATCAGCTTCGGCGCGAAGGCCAGAATGCCGCGGCCCAGTGCGGCGCTGAGGTTGCCGGCGCTGGGGCGGGCCAGGTGCAGGCCCACATCGTCCAATTTGACGATGCCAGCCACCAGCCCATACACCCCCACCGTCATCAACAGCGCAATCGCCACCAAGACGCCCAATTGTGCGGGCAGCGTTTGCGTGGCCACCGTGCCCAGCGTGATCACGATGATTTCCGCCGACAGCACAAAATCGGTGCGAATGGCGCCTTTGATCTTGTCCTGTTCGAAGGCGAGCAGGTCCACGGCGGGGTTGTCCACTGCCCGCACCAGCGCGGCGTGGTGCTGAGCGTCTGCCTGCCGATGCAGGAACTTGTGGGCCAGTTTTTCCGCCCCCTCAAAACACAGATAGCCGCCGCCCAGCATCAGCAGCGGCAGAATCAAAGGAACGGGGGTGCCCTGCGTTTTCAGCCAGGCCTCCAGCGCGGCGATGGCCAATGCCGCCGGCACCAGAATCGCCTTGTTGATCAGCGAGCCTTTGAACACCGCCCACACCACCGGCAGCTCACGTTCGGCGCGAATGCCGGATACCTGTTCGGCATTCAGCGCCAGATCGTCGCCCAGTACGCCGGCGGTCTTGCCGCTGGCCACTTTGGTCATGGATGCGATGTCATCCAGCAGGCTGGCGATGTCGTCGAACAGGGCAAAAAAACTGGAAGGCATCAGAAACCGGGGCCAGGAATGGGGATGGAGGGAATTATGCGGGCTTAATTCCCGCTGTCTCCTGTTCCACCCTGTTCCTACAGCGGGGCTTTCAGCCATTCCACGCGGGCGGATGCGCCGGTTTCGCCCAGCGCGCCGGCCATCGCCGCCAAGGCTGGCTGCATCAGGCCATCAAACTGCCACGGGGCATTGAGCAGCAGCAGGCCGCTGCCATTCATGCGTAGCGGGGAGTCATCCGGGCGCACCAGCAATTCCAGCAGCAGGCTGGATTTGGCCGATAGCCCCGCCGCCTTGCGGTAGAACGTGTGCAGGCTGCGACGCTGTTTGATCGGGTACCACAGGGCGAACATGCCCTGCGGCCAGCGTGCCAACCCTTCGCGCAGGGCGGCCAGCGCGAAGTCGAATTCGTCCAGTTGCGCCTCATACGGCGGGTCGATCAGGACCAGTCCGCGGGCGAATTTCTGTGCGCCGTGTTTGGCTGGCAGCAGCGCCTTGATCGCGGCGTAACCATCGCGCGCATGCACGGCCATGCGCGGGTCGGCTTCGAAATGGCTGCCCAGCACTTGCGCTTCTTCCGGATGCAATTCGCACAGCGCGATGCGGTCTTGTTCGCGCAGCGCATGCGCCAGCAGCCACGGTGAGCCGGGGTAGCTGTGCGCGCCGTGTTGCTCGCGGCAGGCTTGCACTGCGGCCAGATAGCGGCGGATCGCGGGTTGCCTGGGGGTTTCTGCGATCAAGCGGGCAATGCCGTCCTGCGCCTCACCGGTTTTCTGCGCGGCTTCGCCATCCAGGCGATACAAGCCGCGTCCGGCGTGGGTATCCAGTGCGAAGCAGGGCGCAGGCTTGCTGGTCAGTGCATCGCACAGGGCCAGCAAGACCACGTGTTTGAGCACATCGGCGTGGTTGCCGGCGTGAAAGGCGTGGCGGTAATTCATGCTGCAATTCTACGGCAGGCATACCGGCTGCCCGGCATCAGAACGTGGTGGGCGTCACGTCCTTGCCGGCAACGGTATGACCGATGGCCCACGAATCTGCATAAGCACATGTCTAGACTCCAGTGTTCTTGTGACGAGGGGATAGCCAATGAAACGATGGAGTTTGGCAACCGCAGTGTTGCTGGTGTGCACACAGGCGGCATTTGCGCAGGAGCGCGTGGATCTGGATATGACCGCGAAGATTCGCCAAGAGGCGTTTGCACGCTCGCAGGTGATGAAGACGCTGGATCACCTGACCGACGTGATCGGGCCGCGCTTGACTCTGTCGCCTTCCATGCTTGAAGCCAACCGCTGGACACGCAGCAAATTCACCGAATGGGGCATGGCCAATGTGCATGACGAGGCGATTGACGACCTCGGCCGCAGCTGGGCGTTTACCGATGCCAGCGTGGAAATGCTCAGTCCGCGGGCGATGCCGCTGCATGCGCTGCCCAAGGCGTGGACGCCGGGTACCACCGGGCCGGTGGAAGGCGAGGCGATATTCGCCAAGATCGAGTCCAAGGCGGATCTGGAAAAGTGGAAAGGCAAGTTGCGCGGCAAGATCGTGTTCACCGATGACTTGCGTGCCTACAAGCCCAATGAAAAGTCTGATTTCCAGCGCCACGACCATGACAGCCTGGAAGAATTGATTTCATATCCACTGGCCGATGACCGCAAGACGGATCCGGCGATGATTGCGCGCTTTCGTGCGCGCATGGAGCTGGCGCCGTTGATCAATCAATATCTGGTTGACGAGGGCGTGGTCGCGACAGTGTCGATCAGCAGTTGGAACGATGGCATCGTGCGGGTCATGGGCGGTGGTTCGCGCAAAGCCGGTGAATCGGCAGGCGTGCCATCACTGGTGATGATGGCCGAGCACTACAACACAGTGATGCGTGCGCTGGAGCGCAAAGAGCCGGTGAAACTGCGGTTGGCGGTGGACGCCAAATTCCTTAGCGATAACAACCAAGCCGGCTACAACACGATTGCCGAAATCCCCGGCAGCGGCCCGCAGCGTGATGAGGTGGTAATGCTGGGTGCGCATATGGATTCCTGGCATGCCGGTTCCGGTGCCAATGACAATGGCGCGGGCGTGGCGGTCATGATGGAAGCCATGCGCATTTTGAAAGCCGTGGGTGCCAAGCCCAACCGCACCATCCGGGTGGCATTGTGGACTGGTGAAGAGCAAGGCCTGATTGGCTCGCAGGAATACGTGAAGCAGCACATCGGCAAGTTCGAAGAACCCAAAGACCCCGAACAAAAAGCACTGCCGGCCTTCTTGCGGCCCAGCAAGGGCAAGCTGATCCGAGGCCAGGACTACGGCAAGGTGTCGGTGTATTTCAATCTGGACAACGGCAGCGGCAAGATTCGCGGCATCTATGCGCAAGAGAATCTGGCCGTCGCGCCGATTTTTGCCGAATGGCTGAAGCCGTGGAATGACGTGGGAGCAACCATCGTCACCCAGCGCAATACCGGCAGTACCGACCACATCAGTTTTGATGCCGTGGGCGTGCCCGGATTCCAGTTTGTGCAAGACCAGCTGGATTATTTCAGTCATGTCCACCACACCGATCTGGACGTACAAGACCATGCAGTGGAAGCCGATTTGAAGCAGGCCTCCGCGATTGTGGCCTCGTTCGTGTACAACGCAGCCACTCGCCCGCAGAAGCTGCCGCGCAAGCCATTCGTTGAGAACTGAGCACGCGTAGCCAGTGAGGTACCGGCAGGCCGGCAGTCGGCGGCCTGTCGCATTCGGGTGGCCCAATCTCCCACACACGCACCACAAGGCGCACCGTGATGGCGTATGCCGGGTAAAATGGCCGGATCATGCGTCTTAATCGTCATATCGCCGACACCGGCCACTGCTCCCGCCGCGAGGCCGATCAACTGATCGCCGAAGGTCGGGTCACCGTCAATGGTCTGCGCGCCGGCATCGGCGCCGAGCTGGGCGAGGGTGACGAGGTCCGCATCGACGGCACGGCACTCGCCGCGCGCAGCGCCAGCAAGGGCCAGCGCCGGCATGTGTACATCGTCCTGAACAAGCCGGTGGGGATCACCTGCACCACCGAAGCCTCGGTCAAAGGCAATATCGTCGAGTTTGTCGGCCACCAGCAACGGATATTCCCGATTGGGCGGCTGGACAAGGATTCTGAAGGTCTGATTCTGCTGACCAGCAATGGCGATATCGTCAACCGCATCCTGCGCGCGGAAAACAAGCTGGAAAAAGAGTACCTGGTCGCCGTCAACCATCAGGTCACCGATGAATTCTTGCGCGCGATGGCGCGCGGCGGAGTGCCGGTACACGGTCAGGCCACCTTGCCTTGCAAGACCGGCAAATTGGGCCGGTTTGGCTTCCGGATCGTGCTGACCCAGGGCTTGAACCGGCAAATACGGCTGATGGCGGCGCATTTTGGCTACCGGGTGAAACAGCTGCACCGGGCGCGCATCGGCAGTCTGAAGCTGGGCCATCTCAAGCCCGGCCAGTGGCGCAATCTGAGCGATGCCGAGTTGCGCAGCTTGCTGCCGGAACAGGCCGATTGGTAGGGCCAAACCGGGTTGTTAAAAAAAATTTCGCGTGGGTTCACACTTGCGACCAAAAACAGGGTATGGTGCGCCCACTGTTTCAAGCGGGATCACGGTACATCGTGACCCGATGCGGTAGATCCATTGCGATCCGCTCATCGTGTGCGTTACCCCTTGCTCGACAGTCATACCCCGGTTTCGAGGTATGTGTCCATTTCCAAACTGTTTATCTAGGAGTTGCAAACATGTCGGATCGTCAGACCGGTACTGTCAAGTGGTTCAACGACGCCAAGGGCTTTGGCTTCATCACCCCGGAAAGCGGCCCGGACGTTTTCGTCCATTTCCGCTCGATCCAGGGCACCGGCTTCAAGTCCTTGCAGGAAGGCCAGAAGGTCACCTTCAAGGTCGTGCAGGGCCAGAAGGGCCTGCAGGCCGACGAAGTGCAGGCCGGTTGATTCCGCCTGCGCCTCGCGCGAAAAACCCGGCTTCGGCCGGGTTTTTTTTTGTTAGGCGCACACATTGTGTAGCGCCCCGAATCGGGCAGGGCTCAGGATTTCTTGAGCAGCCCCAGCAGGGCCAATATGCAAAATACGGCGCTGGCCAAAAAGGTGAAAGACGCCCCCAGCTGCTCCCACAGCAGGCCTGCCACCGCACTGGCGATCAACATCGCCACACCACTGACCAGATTGAACATACCGAATGCGGTGCCGCGCAGATCGGCCGGTGCAGTATTGGCGACCATCGTTGCCAGCAAGCCCTGGGTCATTCCGAGATGGATGCCCCACAGGGCAACCCCCGCCAGTACTGTGCTCCAGTGCCCATCGTGCGCCAGCACCAAGTCGGCGGCGAGCAGTACCAGCAGGCCCAGCCCCAGCAGCGTTCGGTGGCGCATCCGATCAGAGAGCTTGCCGAAGGGGTAGGCCGATGCTGCATAAATGGCATTCATCGCCACCATCACCAACGGCACCAGTGCCAGTGCAATGCCGCTTTGCTGGGCGCGCAGCACTAAGAATGCTTCGGAAAAGCGTGCCAAGGTGAACACCGCACCCACCGCCACCACCCACCAATAGGCCCCGCTCAGGCGTTCGAGATTGTCACGCCGAATCGGGTTGCGGCGTTTTTCGGCATTCGGTGCTGCCGGCTCGCGCACCCCCAATAGCAGCAACGCGACCGCCAACAGACCAGGAATCACCGCGACCCAGAACACTGCCCGGAAGTCATTGGCCCATAACAGCATCAAGCCCACGGCCAGCAGCGGGCCCAGCAAGGCCCCTACGGTATCCAGCGATTGGCGCAAACCGAATGCGGCCCCGCGTATCGCGGCGGGCGCGATGTCGGCAATCAAGGCATCGCGGGGTGCGCCACGCACGCCTTTGCCCACGCGATCCAATAGCCGCGCGCTCAGAACGATGCCCAGACTGGGCGCAAGCGCGAACAACGGCTTGCTCAACGCGCCCAAGGCATAGCCAAACACCGCCAAGCCTTTGCGCTTGCCCAGATAGTCAGACAGCGTTCCGGAAAAGACTTTCACGAGCAGTGCGGTTGCTTCGGCCAGGCCTTCAATCAAGCCCACCACCAGCGCACTGGCACCCAAGGTTCCGACCATGAACAGCGGCAGCAGGCTGTGGATCATCTCCGAGGAAATGTCCATCAGCATGCTGACAAAGCCCAGCACCCAGATCCCGGCAGGAATGCGTAAGGCGGATTGCGAGCTGGGCATCGGGGAGGGTACCTGCAAGCTGAGGTGGTTCGAACGCTACAAGCCGAATTGGGTTCCCGCACCCAACAAGGTGGCCGCACCCAGCACTGCAAAGATGGCGGCGGCGATGCTGTGCACCAGTTTCATCGGGATTTTGGCCGCCAGTTTGTCGCCAATAAACACCGCCGGCACGTCGGCAATCAACATTCCCAGCGTGGTACCGGCGATAACCAGCAGCGGGGTACCGTAATGGGCGGCCATGGCAATCGTGGCGATCTGGGTTTTATCGCCCATTTCAGCCAGAAAGAAGGTGATCAAGGTCGCCCCGAACACACCGAAGCGGCTGGCAATGGTGGTTTCTTCGTCCTCGATCTTATCGGGGATCAAGGTCCAGATCGCCATGCCGATAAACGACAGACCCAGCACCCAGCGCAGAATACCGGGGTTCACGCTATGGGTGATCCATGCGCCCAGTGCGCCAGCCAGCCCGTGGTTGACCAAGGTGGCGGCAAGAATACCGAGGATGATGGGGACGGGCTTCTTGAAGCGTGCGGCCAGGATAAAGGCCAGCAGTTGGGTCTTGTCACCGATTTCAGCCAGGGCAACGACACCGGTGGAGACGAGGAGTGCTTCCATGAGGGCTCCGAGGCCGGTCTGCGGACGATTGACCACGACGCTTCCCCGGCCAACTCGGAGGCGTGGTGGTCAAAGGTCTTGCCAAGCGATGGGTACCGCCTGCGCCATGGCATGTCTGCCAAGTGTGTTGACGCAGGCCACTTCGGGATGAAGTGCGGCTACTCCCCAATGACCCGGCCAGTTTATCAGTTCGCGTTGGTTCGCGCCGCGAACAGGCCGCCCCATAGCGCATCCACGCGCTTTTCCACTGCGGCATCCAGCTGGATCGGTTTGCTCCACGTGCGGGTGGTTTCCGCCGGCCATTTGTTGGTGGCATCCAGGCCCAGTTTGGAGCCCAGATTGGGCGTGGGGCTGGAGAAGTCCAGATAGTCGATCGGGGTCTTGTCGATCAGCACGCTGTCACGCACCGGGTCGACGCGGGTCGAGATCGCCCAGATCACTTGCGACCAGTCACGCACGTCGATGTCGTCGTCGGTGACGATCACGAACTTGGTGTAGGTGAACTGGCGTAAATAGGACCAGATACCCATCATGATCCGGCGTGCGTGGCCCGGATACTGCTTGCGAATGGAGACCACCGCGATGCGGTACGAACACGCTTCCGGCGGCAGGTAGAAGTCCACGATCTCGGGGAATACCTTGCGCAGCAGCGGCACGAACACGTCGTTCAGTGCCATCGCCATTACCGACGGTTCGTCGAACGGCGCCCGGCCCATGTAGCTGCCCTGGTAGATGGCGTTTTGGCGCAGGTGCATGCGCTGGATCGTCATCACCGGGAAATGGTCTTGCGCGTTGTAGTAACCGGTGTGGTCGCCAAACGGGCCTTCCAGCGCGGTTTCCGCCGGGTCGATGAAGCCTTCCAGCAGGATCTCGCAACCGGCTGGCGCATCCAGGCCGGTGAGCTTGCTGGGCCAGACGCGGGTGCGTTGGCCGCGCAACAGGCCGGCAAATTCGTATTCGGACAAGGTGTCCGGAATCGGTGCAACCGCAGCCAGCAAGGTGGCCGGGTCGGCACCGATCGCCACCAGGATCGGAAATGGTTTGCCCGGATGGCTGGCCTTGAAGTCAGCGAAATCCAGCGCACCGCCGCGGTGCGGCAACCAGCGCATGATGATGCGGTTCCTGCCGATCACCTGCTGACGGTAGATCGCCACGTTCTGGCGTGGCTTTTGGGTGCCACGGGTGATGACCAGCCCCAGCGTGATGAGCTTGGCGGCATCCTGCGGCCAGCAGCGCTGGATCGGCAGGCGTGACAAATCCACGTCGCCACCCTCCAAGGTTTCATATTGGAACGCGGCTTCCCGCACTTTTTGCGGGGCGACGTGTGCCAGCTGCGCCAGTTCCGGCCACGTCCCCAGTGCCTCGCGCAGGCTGGACGGCCATTTGGGTTCTTTGATGGCGGCCAGCAGCTCGCCCAATTCGCGCAACGATGCCAACGGCCGTCCGGCCAGCGCTGCTTCGATGCGGTCGCGGTGGCCGTACAGATTGCCCAGATAGGCGTGCTGGCTGCCGATCGGCTGTTCCATCAGCAGCGCTGGGCCGCCTTCGCGCAGGGCGCGCAGGCTGAGCGAGGTGGTTTCGAGTTCGGGATCGACCGGCGCGTCGACGCGCTGCAGGCGTCCTTGGCGTTCCAGGGCGGACAGAAAGCTGCGCAGGTCGTGGAAGCTCATGCAAGGCCTGAGGTCGGGGGCGGCTAGGGGGGAGTGAGCGTGCCGGCGCGCAGCGCGGCAGCGATGGCCTGTTGCCACGGGGCAATGACCAGGCCATGTGCGCTGCGCCAATCGGCATCGAACAAGGTTTGTTGGTAGCGCTTGCCGCGATCACACAGCAAGGTCACCAAACTGCCGCGCTCGCCACGGGCGCGCATCTGGCTGGCCAACTGCAGGCAAGCGACGAAATTGGTGCCCGAAGAGCCACCGTAGCGGGTGCCCAGCAGGTCTTCCAGTTGCAGTGCTGCCGCAATCGATGCGGCATCGTCCACTTCCGCCACCGCATCCACCACATCGAAAATGAAGCCCGGTTCTACCCGTGGCCGGCCGATGCCTTCGATCAAGGTGGGCTGGCTGGCCACGGCGCCGCGATCCCGGTGGCGCCAACCGTGCACAAAGCCGCTGCCGGTGGGTTCGGCCACGCACAGGCGGGTCTCCAGCCGGCGGTAGCGCAGGTAGCGACCGATGGTGGCCGAGGTGCCGCCGGTGCCGGCACCGCACACGACCCAAGTGGGTTCCGGTTGTGGTTCGCGGCGCAGCTGGCCAAGGATGGATTCGGCGATATTGTTGTTGCCGCGCCAGTCGGTGGCGCGCTCGGCCAGCCCGAACTGGTCCAGATGGCAGGCACCATTGGCGGCGTGCTGGGCGGCGTGGGCATGGACTTGGCTTGCATCTTCCACCAGATCACATTGCCCGCCCAGCGCTTGCACCGCCTGGATTTTCTGCGGCGCAGTGCAGGCCGGCATCACTGCGATAAAGGGCAGCCCCAGCAGGCGCGCAAACCACGCTTCGGAAATCGCAGTACTGCCGGAGGAGGCATCCACCACGGTTTGCCCCGCATGCAGGCGGCCATTGCACAGCGCGTACAAGTACAGCGAACGTGCCAGGCGGTGCTTCAGGCTGCCGGTGGGGTGGGTGGATTCGTCCTTGAAATAAAACGCAATGTCGGGGAAACCCGGAAAATCCAGCCGCAGCAGGTGGGTGTCGGCCGAGCGCGTGGCTTCCTGCTCCAGCAGGGCCAAGGCATCGCGCACCCAGTGCCGGGTGGCGGCAGCATGATCGAATGAGGAGATAGTCATGCGACGCATCATTGCTTGGATGACGGCAATCCTCAACCTGCCAGGAGTCGCTGGACTTGCGTGGCGAGGTGTTCGAAGTACATGTCGATATAGCTGACGCCGTTTTCAGCGTCGATCAGATACGGGTTCATCAAGGTATGCCGCAAAATAGTCAGGCGGTCGCCGCCTTCCTCTCCCAGACTTGCCATATCCAAACCGAGCGCATCGAGGATGCGTTGGGTTTCGGCATCGCCCAAGACATCGGGGCGCAAGGTGGTGACCGATCCGAAGAATTGTTTGTCTTGCAATGGGCGGCTTGGGTCGCAGCGCAATTCGTCGTGCAAATGGCGAACGAATGTATTGGCAGTGGCAACGCGGTGATTGCCCACCGGATTCAGGGCAACGCAAACAAGATTGCTGTCGGGCACAAACGGTACCATCACATGCACCACAGCGGACATGGCTTTGGCAAACTGCAGTGCGCGGGCATGGAAGGCTTCGGCATGATGAATGGTATTGGCGGGCAGCAAGCCGAAATGGGCATGGTCGAGTGGCAGCACTTTATGGGTGACGTACACCCCGGCCACACTGGCGCCGGATTTGGAACCTTCGGGGATGAATTGGCCCAAGCTGCGATAGCGGTTTAAATAATCCTTGGGGGTGTCGGCATGGAACACATAATCGGCGGCCTCGGCCAGCAAGCCCACGGCGCGGTGGTCGCGGCAAATGAACGCGCCTGCGCCATAAGGCAGGTAGCCTAATTTGTGCGGATCGACGGTGACCGAATCAGTTTGCCCCAGCGCGGCCACCGCGTTGTAAACATCCACTGATGGGAACTGCTGGAAGCCCATCGCCACCGCCTCGCGTGTGCGCAAGCTGCCATCTTCATTGCGGAACAACGTGGCCAGATAGCCACCCCAGGCGGCATCTACATGCACACCAAAGCCCATCCCGCGTGCGGCAAAGCGGTCACGCGCCGAAACCACAGCATCGATGGGATCCACGGTGCCGTATTCGGTGGTGCCCAGTACCGCGACCGCCAGCAATACCGGCTGTCGTTCGCGCAGGCAGCGCTCCAGCGTGGTTTCCAGTGCATCCACATCGGTACGCATGCCGCGCTCTGGCAAGAGTGCCAATTGATCGCGGCCAAGACCCAGCAGTTTGCAGCCCTTGCTCCACGAATAATGCGCGGTGATCGGAGCCAACACCTTGGGTACTTTCAGGCTGCTGTGTTTGGCAAAAAAACCCACTAGGCCAGATTGCTCGATACGTGCATCACTGACGCGCATCTGCCAATGTCTGCGTTCGGCCGCTGTGGCCTGTGTCAGCCAATGCTGCCATTGCGCATACAGCGCAATGCTGGCACTGGGAGATAAATTGAACGCCGACCAGTCATCCTCGGGCAGGGTCAGCTCGGGCACATCTGCAGCACGCAATGCCACCGGAAATGCCTTCAGCGCCAATGCCAACCGCAACGCCTGATAATTGGCGACGGTACCGCCCGAAGTCAGGTGGCCAAATGCGCATTCCGGCTGCGCGGGGTCGTGTGCATATCCCAGCATGCGCGCCAGTTGCAGGCCCACTTGCACTTCCATGTCCACCGTGACCGGCGCCGCATCTTCAGACACATTATTGGGGTTGTATGGCAGGGTCAGAATTTGTGCGACCAGTCCTGGCAATAGCAAATCCGACGCCATGTGGCCGATGTAGCGCGGACTATGGAATGGCACCGATTTCTTCAGCGCGGCCGAGAGTTGGTGCAGCTCACGACGCATGCGGGCCGCAAACGCCAAGTAGTCTGGGTGATGGGCCGCGTGGGTGCCGATGGCAATCGGGTCTTCGGGGTGGAAGTTGCGCCGCCAATACACATGGTCACGTAAAAATTCGACCACCAATTTTTCTAAAAGATTGTCATTTTCTGCATAAGGACCGAGGAAGCAGGCATCCAGCATGGGCGGGCGTGACCCGGTGGCAGTGTGTTGTGATGGCATGGGTTGAATCCGACTCAATTAGCGCAGCAACAGCAGCCAACCGGCCGGGTTGTGCATGCGGGCGATGCCGTAGATGAAGGTGAAGGTGGCCAGGGCGGTGATGTAAAACCCGATGCGCTGGCTACGGCTGCGCTTGGGACGCATCGCCAAGATGCCCAGTACGATGTAGGCCACCACCAGGCAAAGTTTTACGGTGAGCCAACCATTGGCGAACATCGCTCCCGGCAACATCGAAAACAACATGGTGGCCGAGGTCAATAAAATGGTGTCCACCGTGTAGCTGGTGTACTTCGGAAGCCAGTGCTGCGGCCAGTGCGCACCCAGGATTGCCGCGCCGCCGCGCAGCGCGAAGATCGCGCCACTACACATCACTGCATGCACATGCGTCCATTTGACTTGCGGGTAGAACTCCATCATCGGCGACATGTGCGTGTGTCCTCAGCCCGGCCGCCCATCGGCACGCGGGTGCAGATAGATCGACAGCGAGCGCAGCGCCCACGGCAGGAACGCCAGCAGCCAGCCGGCGGCGGCAATCACCTGCCACAGATAACTATCGGGAACGGCCTCGGCTGCAATCCGCGTGATGGCCACCAACTGCAGCATGGCAAACGCAAACCAGCCAGCGGCGGGCATTGCCATTGGGCGGCCGGAATGACCTTGGGTCACGCGGGTCACCATCGCCACCAGCAAGCTGCCGAAGAAGCCAATATAGATCGCGTGTTGCGGGCCACGGCCCAATATGAATTCGCCGCCAAATGCATACAGCGCGCTTTGTGCAGTGAATAGTGCGAACGCCACCGGCAGCCACGCAAAGCCGAAGAACAACACGCGCAAAATGCCCGGGGCTTTGCCATGCGGCCACCAGCGCCACAACACATACGCGCTACCCAGCGCGAGCACGCCATCCACCGGCCACAGCCATGCATTGGCATGCGCCAGTTCCAGACCCAGATGGGCCAGCAGCAACACCCACAGCGCAGCAATAATTTTCATCGGCCGCCAGGCACGATAGCCCGGCACTGCATTGCCGGCGAAGAACGGGAACATGCGGTGAGCCACCGACAAGTACACTGGCAGCAGCAAGGCGAAGGTACCCAACTTGATCGATACCACCACCGTCCATGCTGCGGCCCCGTGCAGGAAGGCGGCCATCAGAAATACGCCCAGCAGGCCGAATGACAGCGCTGCAAAGCACGACCACGCATGCCATGTGGGTCCTTTGCCGGCACGGCGCTCGGCCAGCAGCACGCGCAGCAATTGCACCAGCCCATAGCCCCAGCCCACCAGCGACATCACCACGCCGATATGCACCATCGGCTCTTGCCCCAGCAACATGCCGCCTACCACCGCCACCTGCCCACCCAGTAACCCCAACCCCACCGGCACGTAATGCCAGCGCGACAGATCCGGCATCCCCATCCAGCGCGGAAAGGTGGTCAGCAAAAAGCCGAACATGAAGGGCGGCAATAATTGGTATTGCATGATGAAGGCGTGCATCCAGCCGCCAAACGGCGTACCAGCGCGCAAGCCAATCACACCCCAGCGTGCATCGATCAACCACAGCAGCCACCAGCTCATCGCCAGCAAGACATTGAGTGCGCCGACGAAAAACAGCAGCCGGTGCGGGGCGGTGGTCAGCAGGGCGGGCGAGAGGCCAGTCGCGGATCGATTCGGCGGGGTCTTGTTCATGCCGGCTAGTGTCGCGCAGGGGCGCGCCGGTCGCCTTGATTCAAGTCAGTAGCGTGCCGTGGAGGGGATCCCCCGATTGCGATGGGCAAGCCGTCCTGGCCCACCCGGCAGAAGTTCCCACACGTATTTGCTGCGCGATAACCCGGGGTTGCGCAAACTTCAGGCGATGACGACCGTCAATGGAATCTCCCGCTTCTTCTTTTTCTGCAGATTCCATGACATCACGCCGGTGCGTGCGTAGGATTTTTCGCAATCCTGAATCGACGGGCCGCGCATGTCGCCTTCCAGATAGGCCAGCCCCGGGCAACGGCTGCAACTGCTGCCATGCACACAGGACGAGCACCCGTTCAGGTCTGACACGCGGATCGCACGCACCTCGTTGAGTTGTGGCGAGTCGCGCCAGATATCGATGAAACGCTGCTCGCGGACGCTGCCCACCTTGTACGGAAACTGCACGCAGGGATACACATCGCCATACGGCGAGACGTAGCAGGCGGTGTGGCCGGCGCTGCAGGGCAGGGTTTCGTAGGCTTCTTCCATCGGCGTGGGGCCGCTGGGTGGCGACAGCATCTGCTCGGCTTGGTCACCCAGCAGGGAGGCATCCTGCAGCACACCCGCCAGTCGGCTTGCATCCATGTTCAAGTCCAGGATGGAGCGGTCGCCGTCCATCATGGGGGTGATGGTGGCATCCACCTCGTAGCGGATGCCCATGTCATCTGCCAGTGCCTGCACCTGCTTGTAGTGGTCGGCGTTCTGCTTCATCAGCACATTGGCGAAGATGACCTTGACGCCGGCATCGCGCAGGAAACGGACGCCCTCCATCGTGCGCTTGAACGAACCTGGCAGCTTGGTGATCTGGTCGTGGGTGGCGGCATCGTGCGAATACAGGCTGACCTGCACCGACTCCACATTCAGTGCGGCAATGCGCTTGGCCTTGGCGGCGCGAATCATGACCGCGTTGGTTTTCAGCTTTACCGAAAATTGCAGCTTGCGGGCGTACTCCACGATCTCGAACAGATCCGGCCGCATGAAGATTTCGCCGCCGCTGATGTTCAGAAAGAACGTGCCCGCCGCCGCCAGCTGATCCAGCAGGCCCAGGATTTCGGCGGTCGTCATCTCGCCGTGATCGTCGTGATCGAGATAGCAGTGGATGCAGCGCTCGTTGCAGCGGTAGGTCAAATCCAGCTGCACGCCCAGCGGGATACCCAGCGAGAGCGCGCGTGCGCCCATGTCCCCCATCACGCTCATGAGTGGCGTTCCTGTCTAGTGTGCGAAGGGTTGCTCGGCGATCAGCAGGATGCCGCGCTCAGCCAGGCTATGTGCCAGTTCGGTGGCATCTGCCAGCGCGATGTCGTAATCGATGTCGAATTGCGCGCATAGCGTGTGTGCCACGATCTCGTCCAACGGAGTTTTGCCGTCGGCGGCCTGCCACAGCAGCGCGGCGGTTTCATTCAGGCTGAACAGCGAGGAGTCGCGGGCCAGCATGATCATCAGCTCGTCGCCAATCCGGCGCGCCGCAACGTCGCTGGAATGGAGGATATACAGCGGGTTGCTCATGCTTCATTTCCAATCATGTCCCAGACGCGAGCATCGGGGAAGAACGTGAGACGCCGAACCGGTATGCATGCGGCCAAGGCGATGGCGTTGTCGAACACCTTGGCTGTGAGCGCCTTGTCCTTGGCGAAATACAGGATATTGGTCATGACTGCGCGTATTGCTTCGGCCGGGCTGAGGTCGTCGATGCGGTTGTCGGGGCCTTGCGCCAGCAGGAACACCCCCGCCAGCGGGGCGCGGATATTTTCGCCGGGTGTTGCCAGTTCACCAGCAAACGGCGTGCCATACGCGTAATAGCCGTCCGCTTCGCGGCGGATAAATGACATCTCATCGGTCAGGATGTGTGCACCGGGCGGTACCAGCCGTGAAATAGTGGTTTTGCCCGCGCCGGACACGCCCGTGCACACGAAGGCGCGCCCGTCCGCCAGTACCACGCTGGAGGCGTGCATCAGCATGCCGCCCTGTTCGGCCAGCAGCACCGTGTGGAGGATGCGCAGCACCGAATCCAGCGCATACGGGTTGGCGCGCAGGCGTGCCGTGCCGTGGCGGGTGGCGGGATCCCAGCGGGCTTCGAAGTCGCCGCGCAGCAGGTGCCAGCCTTCGTCCTCGCGGCGCACACTGACCTCGATGTCGCTGAGCTCGTCGGGCGCATCGGGGGTGTATGTGAAGGGAAGAATATCGATGTCGAAGATGTAATCGGGCGTATCCACGCTGCCGATGAAACCGCGGAAGCGGTCGACCATCAGCGTATTGAACTCCGCGGAGGCGGCACGCAAACGGACGCTGATCCCGCCGATGCGGACGTCGAGATGATGAGGGCGAAGATCGGTCATGCCGTGATAGCGGTGATGCGTGGCCAACGGCAGGCAATACGGTGGGCCAGTGGCACGTTGCGCAGCAGCCAGCGGGTGGTCCGCGGCAACAGGCGGCGGTGGTGGCCAACCGGATGCGCCAGGATGCGCGAGCGGCGGACGTGTGCTTCCAGCACACCCAACACCTGGCTGGGGTGGACCGGTGCATCGGGGCTGGGCAACGCATCGCCCATCGTGATCAGGTGGTCGCCATTGCAGGACACCAGGCGATGCGCCACCAGCGCCGCGTCGCGACGCACCAGCACGATCTGCCCCAAGGCAAGCTCGTCGGCCGCCGCTTTGCGGAACACCAGCAAGTCGCCGGGGGCGATGGCGGGCAGCATGCTGCTGCCCAGCGCGCGGAAGCGAAGCTGGCCGAACCGCTGCAAGGCCTCCTGCGCCAGCGCAACGCGGGCGCAGGAGGCAGCGGCTGGGTGGTCGGTGCTGCTCAAGAGGTTTTGCGGTTGTCGTGGCAGGACTTCTGGGTGTCGGCGAGCTTGCCGCAAGACAGGGCCATGGTCTCGAACACGGTTTCGTGACGGAAGGCGGGCTTGAGGTACTCGCGCTTGCGCGCCGGCTGGGTGGCGCGCTGCTCGGGGGCGATGTGGGCCTGGGTCACTGTGGGTTACTCCAATCCGTTCTGGCTGGCCTGGACGGCGTTGCCGCCGGCCGCCTGCTGCGTGAAATAGATTTGCGCCGCACCGGGGGCGGTGCTGTTGTTGTCGAGCACGATGCCGCCGGTGCCGCCGGGCGTTTGCAGCGCCGCGCCGGGCGTGTTGCTGGTGCTCCAGGCGATGGGCGTGAAGCTGTCGCTGGTGGGGTCGGTGCCAGTGGCATTGGTCACGGTGACGTTGGTCAAGGTGCTGTGCACGGTGCTGTTGTCGTCGCCTGCGACATCGCCCAGGGCATCACGGGTGATGGTGAGAGTGCAATCGGTGGTGTTGGAGTTGCTGCACCCCGACGACAACGTTGCCGCGGTGTAACCGTTGCTCAGGGCATTGATGGCGGCGATCAAGGCGTCGCGATCGGCGCTGCGGCTGCCTGCGGAGCTGAAGCTCACCGTTGTGCCGTTGACCGTGATGTTGCCGCGGTTGCCACTATCGGGGATGCCGCGATAGTCGCGGTTTTGATTGGTGCCATTGTTGGTGCCGCGCGCGATGTTCAGCGTCCAAGTCTCGCTGCTGCCCGGCAACCCGGGCACGAACTGGTTCAACGGATACATGTACAGGCAGGCACC
>NZ_CALMPC010000058.1:0-12842 GCF_937872235.1 uncultured Thermomonas sp. | reverse complement strand
TCGGCCGCCTCGGCCGCCAACGCCGCCATCGACCACATGCGCGACTGGGCGCTGGGCACCAACGGCAAGTGGGTGACCATGGGCGTGCCGTCCGACGGCAGCTACGGCATCCCGGAGGGCGTGATGTACGGCGTGCCGGTGACCTGCGCCAACGGCGAATACACCCGCGTGGAAGGCCTACCGGTGGATGACTTCAGCCGTGCGGCAATGGACAAGACCTTGGCTGAGTTGGAAGAGGAGCGCGCCGGCGTGGCGCATTTGCTGTAAGTACACGCCGCCGTTTCATTTGCAGTACCTCAAAGGGCTGGCCATGTGCCGGCCCTTTTTGCGTGTATTTTGACAGGGAAGCATGGTGTAACTCCGGAAGCCGACGTGGGGCACTCAATCTAGATACATGGAGGGGGGCGATGGCGCTGCAAATGCGATCCCTGTCCGCACATCACCGGCGGCCAGCTTGGGTGCGGCGTACGTGCGGTGCTGGCTGGTGAATCTGATCGCCGAACTCAGGCGCCGCAATGTGCTGCGTGCCGCCACGTTTTATGCGGCAGCAGCGTGGTTGCTGATGCAAGTGGCAACCCAAGTGCTACCGTATTTCGGCATTGATACTGCGGTGTTGCGCTGGTTCGTGCTGGCGTTGGTGGCGGGATTTCCGCTGGCGATGCTGGTGGCCTGGTTCTACGAATGGACACCAGACGGCCTCAAGCGTGAACACGAGGTTGCACCAGAGGACTCGATCACCGTTGAGACCGGGCGGAAGTTGAACACCTGGATCATCGGAGTGCTGAGCTTGATCGTGGTCTTCTTGCTGGTGGACACCTTCATGCCGCGTGGGGATGCTGATGCAGGGATGGATAAATCAATTGCGGTGCTGCCGTTCATTGATAGTGACAACGATGGCAAGGAACAGTATTTCTCTGATGGGCTGAGCGAGAACCTGATCATTGCATTGACCCAATTCAGTGGCCTGAAGGTGATCAGCCGCAACTCCTCGTTCCAGTTTCGCGGTAATCGCCCCGATAGCGCTGCCATCGGCCGCAAATTGGGTGTGGCGTACTTGTTGGAGGGCAGCGTACGCAGGGCTGGCGGGCAGGTGAGTATCAATATCGAGCTGATCAAGGCCCGCGATGGCGACACGCTGTGGTCGCAGCGCTATCAACGACCGTATCTCGGATTGTTTGCCTTGCAAGAAGAAATCACCACCGCCGTAGCCACAGCGCTGCAAGCGGAGCTGGTCAGCATCCCCGGCGCGGTACCGCAAAGTGACCACCCGCCGAGCGGAAATCTTGGGGCGTACAACGCCTATTTGCAGGGCGAATTCTATTTTCAGCGTCGCAGCGAGGCCGACTATCGCAAGGCGATTGATGCGTACGAGGCGGCGGTTCGGCTGGATCCAAACTACGCGCTGGCATATGCCGGCCTGACCCGTGCGCAGACGGACTTGGCAGGTTACTACCAGTCCGGAAATGCAGCGCTGGTGGCCTATGCCAAGGCCAGAACTGCCTCGGCGACCGCCTTGCGCTTGGGGCCGCAGTTGGCACGTGTGCATGCTGCGCGCGGCTATCTTGTGTTGAATGCCGATATGGATTTCGCGACCGCGGAAACAGAATTGCGCAAAGCGTTGGCGCTGGCCCCCAACAGCAGCGATGTGCAATCCCAGTTGGGCTTGCTGTTGGCAACGCTGGGTCATTTGAACCAGGCGATCGCGTTGACCAGGCGTTCGATCGAAAGCGATCCGCTGTATTCGGAGGGCTACACATTGTTGGCGGCCTTCCAGTCCGGTCTTGGCCAGTTGGACGCGGCAGAGCAGGCCATTCGCAAGTCGATTGAATTACAGCCGGGGGCTGGCTTCGAGCGCGTGCAGTTGGCGATGATCGCGATTCAGCGGGATGACGAAGTTGCGGCGACAGCTGCAGTCAATCAAGTCAATGACGAAGGCGGTTGGCTGCAGATCGCGCAAGCCTTCGTCACTCAAATCGGCCACGATCGGAATGCCGCCGATGCCGCCTTGCAACACTTGATCGACACCCAGGCCGACATCTCCGCCTTCCAAATTGCCGAGACCTATGCGTTGCGGCAACAGCCGGACAAAGTATTTGAATGGCTAAATACCGCGTATGCCAACCGGGATCCTGGCATCAACCGGATCTGGTTTGATCCTTTCATCCTGCGCTACAAGGCGGATCCGCGTTTCATTGCATTTTGCCGCAAGGTTGGACTGCCGGAGACGGGAGAGGGGGTGATGGTGGCGTCGTTGGGGGGGCGGCCTGCAGCCGTTGGCAAGGCGGTGGCTCCGTGAACAGGCGCGCATCGTTCATCAGTGAATTACGACGGCGCAATGTGTTTCGTGCGGCGACGTTTTACGCGGCGTCTGCGTGGCTGCTGGTCGAGGTGGTTACCCAGTTGTCTTCGCTATTTGACGTGCCGAACTGGGCGGTGCGCTGGATCGTCATTGCGGCCGTGGTGGGGTTTCCGTTTGCGATGACCTTTGCGTGGTTGTATGAGTGGACGCCCAGCGGAATCAAGCGCGAGAGCGATATCGCAGCGGGCGATTCGGTCACCCATTTGACCGGCAAGCAACTGGATCGACTCATCATTCTGGTGCTGGCGCTTGCCACGTTGGTGCTGCTGGCCAACAAGTTCGTGCTGCACCCGCGCATGCTGGCATTGCAAGATCACTCGATTGCCGTGCTGCCGCTGGTCAATGCCAATCGTGATGCGCAGGAGCAATATTTTTCCGATGGTCTGTCAGAGGATTTGATTGCGGCGTTGTCGCGGTTTCATGGCTTGAAAGTGATCAACCGCAACTCGACGTTCAAGTTTCGTGACAGCCACGAAGACAGCAACAGCATCGGCAAGCAGCTGGGTGCCGCACATTTGTTGGGTGGCAGTGTGCGGCGGCAGGGCGGGCGCATCGAAGTCATGCTGGAATTGATTCGGGCACAGGACGGCAGCACGCTGTGGTCGCAGCGTTATGAGCGGCCGTACGCCGATTTGTTTGTGTTGCAGGATGAAATCAGCGCATCTGTCGTGCACGCGCTGCAAGCAAGACTGGTGCCGGGCTCGCGCCGCGCAACTACCGGAGATCGTCCTGCGAGCGGTGATTTGGATGCGTACAATGCATTTCTGCAGGGCAGTTTCTACGAGGCACGCGGCAGCGAAGCAGACTATCGCAAGGCGATTGACTACTACACGCAGGCCTGCAAGATCGACCCCGGTTACGCGAATGCGCACGCCGCACAGTCATTGGTCGCCACCCGCTTGGCCGGTCGTTTTTTAGAGGGTGATGCAATGCGTGATGCCTATGCCATGGCACGCAAAGAAGCGGCGCAGGCATTAGCGCTGGCACCCGATTCGGCGCTGGCCTATCTTGCGCGTGGCCGCTTGCGGGTTTGGGCCGATTTCGATTGGCGGCGCGGCGAGGCGGACTTTCAGCGCGCACTGCAACTGGATCCCAGCAATGACGCCGCCAGGATTGCGTTAGGGGAGGTAGAGGCCACCCTGGGGCGGCCTGCCGTTGCGGCCCGGTTGACCGAACAGGCATTGGTCAACGATAGTCTCAACGCGCGTGCGTGGCATGCACTTGGCACCTACTTGATGTCACTGCAACGGCTCGACGAGGCCGCCGCCAAGTTTCACAAAGCTGCCGAATTGCAACCGGGGATGTTTGGCAATCAAGAGCAGTTGGCCATCATTGCAATCTTGCGCGGCGATGCGGCTGCAGCAATGCATGAAGCGCAGTTGGAGCATGCAGGGGATTGGCGCAATGCGGCACTGGCGCGCAGCTTGCAGATTGGCCAGGACCGCAAGGCTGCCGACGCCGCCTTGGCCGACTTGATCGCGCATCAGGCCGGCAAAGCCGCCTACCAAATCGCGCAGGTGCAAGCGCTGCGTGGCGAGGCTGACCAGGCTTTCTTTTGGCTGGACCGGGCATGGGCGAATCGTGATGCCGGGATCAGTCTGTTGCTGTTTGATCCCCTGATGGTGAACTTGCGCACGGATCCTCGATTTGTGCAGTTCTGTGCCAAGGCGGGGCTGCCGGCGGCTCCCATCTCACCTGCGCATCCGGCCACGGCGATGGCTATGCGCCACTTTTCATTCACTCCTGCAAGCGCAATCGAAAATGCAATCGTATGAGTAGCCCGATCGAGGAATACGGCAACGGCCAGTGCGTTGATTCGCAGGCATTCGAGCTTGCCGATGTTGTCGCTGCGGGTCAGCCACGCGTACTGCGCGGCTTGTGTCGGGACTGGCCATTGGTGCAAGCGGCGTATCAATCACACAGTGCATTCGCGCAAGCGCTGGCAGCGCTGGATAGTGGCACAGCAGTGGATGTGCTGCACTTGCCGCCCGAGGCCAATGGCGTGGTGGGCTACAACGCTGTCGGTGATGGTTTCAACTATCAACACTTCAAGGTTAGCCTGACGGATGTCCTGACGCGCTTGGCGGCGTTTAGTCGCAGCCAGGGCGTCGTGCCGGGGGTGGCGCTGCAAAGTGCATTGATCACCGAGTGCATGCCTGCATTTGTTGCCAATCATCGGATGCCTTGCCTGCCGGCAGCGGTGTTGCCGCGGTTATGGGTCGGCAACCGGGTGACCACCCCGGCGCATTTTGATGTCTCGCACAATATTGCCGTGGCCGTTTGTGGGCAACGCCGATTCACGTTGTTTCCCACCGGGCAGGTGGCCAACCTTTATATCGGGCCACTGGATTTTGCGCCAACGGGCGCGGCGATCACTCTGGCGCGCCCAGACCAGCCAGACTTTGATCGTCACCCACGCTTACGCGAAGCGTTGGACAACGCCGTGGTGGCCGTGTTGGAGCCTGGCGATGCACTGTACGTACCCCCGTTGTGGTGGCACCAGGTTGAATCATTGGATGTGCTCAACGGCTTGATCAACTATTGGTGGATGCCGCCGCCTCCGGCATCGGGCATGGATGCACTATTGCTTGCCCGACTGGCGTTGCACAGTCTGCCTGCGCCGTTGCGGGAAAACTGGCGTGCGCTGTTTGAGCACTATGTGTTTGGTGACAGTGATGCAGTCGCACATATCCCCAAACAGCAGCGGGGCGTGTTGGGTGAACAGGACTCACAGGGCGCGGCAACGCTGCGCGAGCGGATCCGATCTGCGCTGTAGCAGGCGTGGCTGGTGGTCCCGCGCTAAAATGGAGGCTTCGCAAGGAGCCCCGCATGTCTTCGATGTCCGCAGGCGCACGTTTTCGTAGCGCGATCCAGCAAGAATCTCCGTTGCAGGTGATGGGTGCCATCACCGCATATGCCGGCTTGATGGCCCAGCGTGTGGGCTATCGTGCGCTGTATCTGTCGGGAGGCGGTGTGGCGGCCAATTCGCTGGGCGTGCCCGACCTTGGCATCAGTACCATGGAAGATGTGCTCACCGACGCGCGCCGGATTGTTGATGCCACCGGCATGCCGTTGCTGGTGGATATCGATACCGGTTGGGGTGGGGCGTTCAACATCGGTCGCACCATCCGCAGCTTCGAGCGCATTGGCGTGGCGGCGGTGCATATGGAAGATCAGGTGGGTCAAAAACGCTGCGGCCATCGTCCCGGCAAGGAAGTGGTGACGAAGGACGAGATGATTGATCGCGTGAAGGCGGCAGTGGATGCGCGCAGCGATGCCGCTTTCGTGATCATGGCACGCACCGATGCCGCGGCGGTAGAGGGCATTGATAGCGCGATCGAACGTGCGGTGGCTTATGTCGAGGCCGGTGCCGACATGATCTTCCCCGAGGCGATGACGTCGCTTGACGACTATCGCAAGTTCAAGGCGGCGGTGCAGGTGCCGATCCTGGCCAACCTCACCGAGTTCGGCAGCACGCCGTTCTACACCACCGACGAATTACGCGATGCTGGTGTCGACATTGCCCTGTACTGCTGTGGCGCTTACCGTGCGATGAACAAGGCCGCCCTGCATTTCTATGAAACCGTGCGCCGAGAAGGCACGCAGAAGGCCATTATCGACACCCTACAAACCCGTGCCGAGTTGTATGACTTCCTGGGCTACCACGCCTACGAAGACAAGCTTGATGCGCTATTTGCGCAACACAACGCGGGCTGATGGCGCAGGTTGGGCATGTGTATGCGGCATGCCCCTTTGCATGAGGATGTGCATCTCAACCGAGTGCGGCAATGATCAATCCATTTTCTACAACCCGCGCTGACCGCCGCAGCACCGCACAACGGTTGTTGCATAAAGAGCTTGAGCAGCTGCCCGACGATGAACGGCAAGTGGTCGAGCGTTTTATTGAGCGCGGTAGCGTGGCACGCAATATCCAGCGTGAGGTTCTTCAGTCGCGCAGCTTGGGCGAGCGCGTGGCCGATCGCGTGGCGAAAATCGGTGGTAGTTGGTCGTTCATCCTCACCTTCCTGTTCGGATTGGTGGTCTGGATGGTGGTCAATACATTTTTCCTGCTCAACGCCTTCGACCCATACCCCTACATCCTGCTGAATCTGGTGTTGTCATGCCTTGCTGCGATCCAGGCACCGATCATCATGATGAGCCAGAATCGCCAAGCCGATGTGGATCGCCTGCAAGCGCAGCACGACTACGAAGTGAACATCAAGTCGGAACTGGAAATCATGCAAGTGCACGAAAAGCTAGACCACTTGCGTGAGCAAGATTGGGCGATGTTGGTGGCGTTGCAAAATCAACAAATCGAATTGCTCAACTGTCTGCTCGAGCGCGTCACTCGCAACGATACTGCGGCACGCAATCACCACAATGCACACACCACCGGAGGCACCTCATGACCGAACCCAGCATTCCCGGCTTCAAGCCCAAGAAATCCGTCGCGCTGTCTGGTACTGCTGCCGGCAACACCGCGTTGTGCACGGTGGGCCGTTCCGGCAATGATTTGCATTATCGCGGCTATGACATTTTGGATCTGGCCGATGTGTGCGAGTTCGAGGAAATCGCGCATTTGCTGGTGCATGGCAAGTTGCCGAACAAGGCAGAGTTGGCGGGTTACAAAGCCAAGCTGAAGGCGCTGCGCGGGATTCCTGCGGCAGTCAAGGCGGCCTTGGAAGAACTGCCGCCGTCAGCGCATCCGATGGATGTGATGCGTACCGGCGTGTCGGTGCTGGGTTGCGTATCGCCAGAGAAAGACGACCACAATCATCCTGGTGCGCGCGATATTGCCGACAAGCTGATGGCCAGTTTTGGTTCGATGTTGTTGTACTGGTACCACTACAGTCACAACGGTCGTGTCATTGACGTGGAGACCGATGACGATTCCATCGGTGGTCATTTCCTGCATCTTTTGCATGGCGAGCCACCGCCGCAGTCGTGGGTACGCGCGATGCATACCTCGCTGATTTTGTACGCCGAGCACGAATTCAACGCATCCACCTTTACCTGCCGAGTCATTGCCGGCACCGGCAGTGACATGCATTCCTGCATTGCCGGCGGCATCGGCGCACTGCGCGGGCCCAAGCACGGCGGTGCAAACGAAGTCGCATTTGAAATCCAGAAGCGTTACGACACCCCGGACGAGGCCGAGGCCGACATTCGCGCACGGGTCGAGCGCAAGGAAGTGGTGATTGGCTTCGGCCACCCTGTGTACACGGTGTCCGACCCGCGTAACAAGGTAATCAAAGAGGTGGCCCGCGAACTGTCCGACGAGCAGGGCAATATGAAAATGTATGCCATTGCCGAGCGTTTGGAGTCGGTGATGTGGGACATCAAAAAAATGTTCCCAAACTTGGATTGGTTCAGCGCGGTCAGCTATCACATGATGGGCGTGCCCACCGCGATGTTCACCCCGTTGTTTGTATTGGCGCGTACCGCGGGTTGGAGCGCGCACATCATCGAACAGCGTATCGACGGCAAGATCATTCGTCCGTCGGCCAATTACGTGGGCCCGGAAGACCAAGTGTTTGTGCCGATCGCACAGCGCTAGTTCGGTCTGCGGCCAAACAAGAAGCCACGCATTGCGTGGCTTCTTGTTGCAGCTGTGTCTGCCGGGATTTCCGGATTAGATCAAGCCTTCGGCTTTCATGGCAGCCTGCACGCCGGCGTCATTGGCCATGTGTGCATCGAAGCGGGCAAGGTTGTCCAACCCGCTCAAATCCACGCCGGTTTTCTTCGCCCATTGCAGGGTGATGAACAGGTATGGGTCGGCAATCGAGCGGCTACCGGTGATCCAGTCCTTGCCTTCCAGTTGCGCGTCGGCGTTTGCGAACAATCCACGCAGCTGGGCACGCGCATTGGCGTGCGACTTGTCGATGGCGGCCTGATCTTCCAGATAGTGGGTGGCACCAAATAGTGGTTTGAACGCCGGGTGCACATCGGCATTGACGAAGGCCAGCCAGCGGTTGACCTCGGCGCGGCTTTGCGCGCCGCCATCGCCGCACAGGCCGGCTTCGGGAAAGCGGTCCGTCAGGTAATGCAGGATCGCGGAGTTCTGGGTCAGCACCCAGTCGCCCACTTGCAGCGCGGGCACTGCGCCGGAAGGATTGATGGCGCGGTACTCGGGGGTTGCGCGTTGCTCGCGGGTGACAATCTGGAATTCGTAGGGCTGGCCGAGCCACTGCAGCACGATATGGTCGGCAGTGGAGCAGGCACCGGGGGAGGTATAGAGCTTCATGGTGTGACACCGGTTTGGGGATGCGTCACTATCCACGATGGCGGGTGTTCTGGCGATGAAGATGCGCGCAACGCTGTGTTGCTGGCAACGCCAGCGATGGCTGCCATCAACTGCCGCGGCGTGGGCGCAGGCTTTGTACCCGATAGAACGTGTGGTCGCCAATTGTGGCCACTTGATCGGCGCTGTTCCAGCTGGGGCTGGCGATCGCGGTGGCGGCGAAATGGCTGGCACCCGGAACCACCAGCTTGCGCTGGCTGCGCGGAAGCGCCCAATTGCGCTCGGAGGCAAACGCTACCGAGACTGCTTCGGTCCACGCCTCGATATTGGACAGGCGCGTTTGTGGCGACAGCAGCGTCGGCGCAAATTGCTTGCGTGCGGTCACCACTTGGCACAGGTTGCGCCCCCACAGGCCACTGTCGCGGCGACGTAGGGCCACTTCCGCCACCGCCTGTTGGCCCAGCGCGGATTGATCGCGGGCCTCCAGATACACGGTGGTGGACAGGCACAGCGAATCAGCAGCAGGCTGCGGCAGGACATGCGACAGCCAGAGAATCCAAGCCAGTTTCATAGATGAGACTCCTTGCTCCGTTGCGGCGCTGGGAACCGCATCGAAATGCGAACCACAGGCGTCATGGCGTACTGGGGAGGGCGGCAGCTCTATGGCGGCCTTTGCCCGGGCGCGCCGTCCCGGATCAGGGTGCGGGTGGCGTGCCGGTGAACCTGAATGAGGGATGCCGCGGGGGCGGTCTTCAGGCGGAAAGTTGGCGCACGGTAGGGGGTGTTCCCCTAACGTCAGCTGAATGGTTGGGATGGAACTTCCTGATTGGATTGGAATTTTTGTTCTGCATTAACGTCATTCTAAAGAGCTGCGCCCAGCCGACTGCCTTCGTCGATGGCGCGTTTGGCATCCAGTTCCGAGGCGAGTTTTGCGCCGCCGATCAGATGCGGGTTGCGGCCTTGCACGAGCAGGGCATCGAACAGTTCGCGGCGCGGCAATTGGCCCGCACACAGCACCACGTGATCCACGGCCAGCAGTTGCTCGCTGCCGTCCACACGGATCCGCAAGCCATCATCGTCAATGCCCAGATAGTCCACCCCACCCAGCATCTTGACCGTCTTGGCCTTGAGTGTGGCGCGATGGATCCAGCCGGTGGTTTTGCCCAACTTCGCGCCAAGCTTGCCTGGCGTGCGCTGCAGCAACCAGACCTGGCGCGCTGCCGGCTCTGGCTGCGGAGCAACCAGTCCACCGGCTGCCTCGAAGTCGGCGTCAACGCCCCATTCGGCCATCCAGCGGCTGCGGTCCAGCGTGGGCGAACCATCGGCCTGCACCAGATATTCGGCCACATCAAATCCGATCCCGCCGGCACCGATGATGGCGACCTTGTCACCGGTCACAACGCGGCCTTCCAGGACATCCAGATAACTCACCACCTTGGCATGGTCATGGCCGGGCAGGTCGATTGCCCGCGGCGTCACACCGGTGGCGATTACTACCTCGTCAAACCCTTGCACGGCGTTCGCATCGACCCACGTATCGAGCCGTAAGTTGACGCCGGTCTCGATGATGCGTTGGCCGAAATAGCGCAGGGTCTCAAAGAACTCCTCCTTGCCCGGGATGCGCTTAGCCAGATTGAATTGGCCACCAATCGCGGTTGCCGCATCGAACAAGGTCACGCTGTGCCCGCGCGCGGCAGCCACCGTGGCGCAGGCAAGGCCTGCGGGGCCAGCCCCGATCACGGCAACGGTTTTCGGCGTATTGGTGTTGCCGTAGTTCAACTCGGTTTCAGCGCCAGCGCGCGGGTTGACCAAACAGCTGGCGCGCTTGTTTTCGAACACATGATCCAGGCAGGCTTGATTGCAGGCGATGCAGGTGTTGATGCGATGGGCTTCGCCACGCTGGGCTTTGTTGACCCACTGCGGGTCGGCCAGCAGCGGGCGCGCCATCGATACCATGTCGGCGCCACCGGCGGCCAGGACCGCTTCGGCCACCTCCGGCATGTTGATGCGGTTGCTGGCCACGACCGGGATGCCCACGTGTGGCTTGAGTTTGGCGGTAACACCAGTGAATGCGGCGCGTGGCACCGAGGTGGCAATGGTGGGGATGCGCGCCTCGTGCCAGCCGATCCCGCTGTTGAGGATGGTTGCACCAGCCGCTTGCACGGCATGCGCTTGCGCAACGATGTCGCCCCAGCCGTTGCCACCTTCGACCAGATCCAGCAAGGACAAGCGGTAGATCAGGATGAAATCCGGGCCGCAGGCTTCGCGCACTTGGCGCACGATCTCCACCGCAAAGCGCATCCGTTGGTGGGCATCACCGCCCCACGCATCCTTGCGCCGATTGGCGCGGGCGGTGGTGAATTCGTTCAGCAGATAGCCTTCCGAGCCCATGATCTCCACCCCGTCGTAGCCGGCGTCGCGTGCCAGTGCAGCGGCGGTGGCGAAGTCACGGATCTGCCGGTCGATGCCGCGTGCACTCAGTGCGTGCGGAGTGAACGGGTTGATCGGCGATTTCAATTTCGACGGCGCCACCGATAACGGGTGGTAGGCATAGCGCCCGGCATGCAGCAATTGCAGGCAAATCTTGCCGCTGTGGTCATGCACGGCTGCGGTCACTTGCCGATGCCGGCGCACATGCCAAGGCATCGACATCCGGCTGGCGAAGGGCTTGAGCCAGCCACGGATATTCGGGGCAAAACCGCCGGTCACCATTAGCCCTACGCCGCCCTCGGCGCGTTCGGCAAAGTACGCCGCCAGCTTGGGGAAGTCGGCGGCGCGGTCTTCCAGCCCGGTGTGCATCGAGCCCATCAGCACGCGATTGCGCAGAGTGGTGAAGCCCAAGTCGAGTGGGGCCAAGAGGTGTGGGTAGGGCGTTGTCATGCCTGTAGCATACCGATGCGTACGGTTGGCTGCATGCAGTAAGGACAGGCCATGCATTTTGTCGAAAAGTAAGGTTGCAAATCTTGACTGTTATGTTAGTGTTAACGGGGTTTCGCGTGTCCGTTCGATGCTCGGATGGGCTTGCAGCTGGACTCAAGATGTCCGAAGCGCCAATATTTTTTACGCTGCGTCGTGGTTTCTTTAACTGAATCAAGGAGCTGAATATGAATAAGAAACTCCTCTGTGCTGCCCTGCTGGGTGGCTTGGGTCTGGCGCAGGCTGCGTCTGCCCAGGAGTTCGATGATCGCTGGTATGTGTCGGGTTCGACCGGCGTGAATTTCCAAGACAGCAATCGCAATACCGAAGACACTCTCGCGTTGACTCTGGGCTTTGGCAAGTTCCTCACCCCGCGCTTCTCGCTGGAAACCGAGTTGAACTATCAAAACCCGGGCAAGACCGCCAACCCCAATCTCCTGTGGAGCCAGTACGGCGTGTCGTTGGATGGCCGTTACCACTTCCGTAACGCTGATTCCAAGTGGTGGCCCTACTTGCGCGGCGGCCTCGGCTGGCAGCGCCATGAAGAAGAGTTCATCGTTCCGCTGCCGACCTCGCCGTGGAAGCACAAGGATTCGAATCTTGCCGTCAACTTGGGTGCCGGCCTGCAGTTCGACTTCGGCCGCATGAATCTGCGTACCGAAGTGGGCACCCGCGTTGATTTTGACGATCAGCAAGCCAATAACGGCAAGCAATACAACCAGTTCACTGATTTGCTGGCATCGGTCGGCATGACCTTGGCCCTCGGCCCAGAGCCGGTGGCCCCGGTTGCCCCGGCCCCGGCCGCCCCGCAGCAGACCTGTGCAGATATGGATGACGACGGTGACGGCGTCAATAACTGCAACGACAAGTGCCCGGGCTCGCAGGCCGGTCAGACCATCGGTCCGGACGGTTGCCCGGTGCCGGTGTCGATCGATCTGAAGGGCGTGAACTTCGACTTCGACAAGGCGACCCTGCGTCCGGACGCCGTGGCGATCCTGAACGAAGCCACCGAAATCCTGAAGCGCTATCCGGAGCTGAAAGTCGAAGTGGCCGGTCACACCGACCAATGCGGCAAGGAAGGCTACAACCAGAAGCTGTCTGAGCGTCGCGCCAAGACCGTGTATGACTTCCTGACCAGCAATGGTGTGGATGCCTCGCGTCTGGCCGGTCCGAATGGCTACGGCTTCAGCCGTCCGCTGGAAGACAAGGGCACCAACAAGCTGCCTGCGTGCAAGAGCGAAACCAATCGCCGTACCGAGCTGAACAGCAAGTAATTTCTGCTGTCAGTGTGTGATCCGCGAAACCCGGCCGAGTGCCGGGTTTCGT
>NZ_CALMPC010000057.1:0-23512 GCF_937872235.1 uncultured Thermomonas sp. | reverse complement strand
GTGGCCGTACCGTCGGCGCCGGCGTGGTGGCGAAGATCATCAAGTGATATCCGCCTGAGCTTGCGGGACGTGCCTCATGCGCGTCCCGCAAGGCGGATGTCGGTGCGGCAGGACGCCCATCGTTGCCTTGCTTCCGGCATGAATGCCGGGGAATTGGGGCGATTTGCAAAAACTGCTTGCAAAGCAAGGATCAAATCCGTTAGAATGCAAGACCCCTGCGGAAATGTGAGTTTCTGCAGGGTAGCGAAAAGAGGTGCAGGAAGCGCCTCGTGTTCGCCAGACAGGGAGATGTCGCGTGGCAAGGCCTCGTCCGTTCCGGAAATGTCCGGAGCATATCGGCGGGGCCTTTCGGCGCGTTTATTGATCCTGACTTCTGGCAGCCGGGTGTTCATCGCCTGATCCGCTGGTTTTGAGGTAATTGTTTGACTGCAGTACCCGTTGTTTTCACGGGGTGTGGCGCACCTAGCCGCCATGCCTGTCGCTCTTTAGATATGAGGTATTCCTCCCATGGCGGACCAAAAGATTCGCATCCGGCTGAAGGCGTTCGATCATCGTCTGATCGACCGTTCGGCCAGCGAGATCGTTGAGACGGCCAAGCGGACCGGCGCGCAAGTGCGCGGCCCGATTCCGCTGCCGACCAAGATCGAACGTTACACCGTACAGACCTCGCCCCACGTCGATAAAGACGCGCGCGACCAGTACGAAACCCGCACGCATAAGCGCGTGCTTGACATTGTTGACCCCAACGACAAGACCGTGGACGCGCTGATGAAGCTCGAACTGGCTGCTGGCGTCGACGTGCAGATCAAGCTGACCTGAGGACGACACTGATGAGCGCGAAGAAGTATTCGCTCGGCATCGTCGGTCGCAAGGCCGGCATGAGCCGCATGTTCACCGAAGACGGCAAGTCCGTGCCGGTGACTCTGATTGAAGCAACTCCGAACCGTATCGCCCAGATCAAGACCCTTGAGGTTGATGGTTACACGGCGTTGCAGGTGACGGCGGGCGTGAAGCGCGCCTCGCTGCTGACCAAGCCGCAGACCGGTCACTTGGCCAAGGCCAAGGTGGAAGCGGGTCGTGGTTTGTGGGAGTTGCGTGTGGAGGCTGACCAGATTGGTGGCTATGAAGTGGGCGGCGAAATCAAGGCCGACATCTTCAGTGAAGGCCAGGTCGTCGATGTCCAAGGTGTCACCAAGGGCAAGGGCTTCCAGGGCACCATCAAGCGTTGGAACTTCACCATGGGTGATGCTACCCACGGTAACTCGTTGTCGCATCGCTCGCCGGGCTCGATCGGTCAGCGTCAGACGCCGGGCCGTGTGTTTCCGGGCAAGAAGATGGCTGGCCATATGGGCCACGTCACCCAGACCACGCAAGGTCTGCAGGTGGTCAAGGTCGATGCCGAACGTGGCTTGATTGCCGTGCGCGGTGCTGTGCCGGGTGCGCCGGGTGGCGATGTGATCGTGCGCCCGACGAGCAAGGGAGTCTGATCATGGAATTGAATATCAACGGTAGCGCCAGCAAGCTGGCCGTGTCCGACGCGGTGTTCGGCCGTGACTTCAGCGAAGACCTGGTGCACCAGGTGGTCGTTGCTTACCGCAACGCCGGTCGTGCCGGTACCAAGGCGCAGAAGACCCGTTCGGAAGTCAATGGCACCACCAAAAAGTCGAAGAAGCAAAAGGGTGGCGGCGCGCGTCATGGCGCGTTGACGGCTCCGATCTTCGTCGGCGGCGGCGTCACCTTCGCGGCCAAGCCGCGCAGCTTTGCGCAGAAGGTCAACCGCAAGATGTATCGCGCCGCAATCGCGACCATCCTGTCCGAGCTGAACCGCCAGGGACGCATCACTGTGGTCGAATCGTTCGAGGTGGACGCCCCGAAGACCTCCGGTCTGGTGGCCAAGCTGGCGGGCTTGAATGTGGGTCAGCGCCCGCTGATCGTGACCGAAGATGCCACCGACAATCTGTACCTGTCTGCCCGCAATCTGCCTTATGTGCAGGTGCGTGATGTGCAGGGTCTGGATCCGGTCTCGCTGGTCGGTGCCGACACCGTGGTGGTGACCACTGATGCGGTGAAGAAGATCGAGGAGTGGCTGGCATGAGCGCCGCAAACCTGTACGAAGTGATCCGTGCGCCGCGCGTGTCCGAAAAGACCGCGCGCCTGCAGGAAGTCTCCAACCAATACGTCTTTGAAATTGCGAAGACCGCCACCAAGGCCGATGTGAAGGCTGCGGTGGAGAAAATCTTCGCCGTCAAGGTCGAGGCAGTGAACGTGGTGAACGTGAAGGGCAAGTCCAAGACCTTCAAGTTCCGCCAGGGTCGCCGCAGCGATTGGCGCAAGGCGTACGTCACGCTGGCCGATGGTCAGTCGATCGACGTCATGACCACGTCGGCCTGAGGAAATAATTCATGGCACTGATGACATTCAAGCCCACCTCGCCCGGCCGCCGTTCGGCGGTTCGCGTGGTGTCGCCCGAGCTGCACAAAGGCGCACCGCATGCAGCGTTGCTGGAAAAGCAAAGCAAGAGTGGTGGCCGCAACCACCACGGCCGCATCACCACCCGCCATATCGGCGGCGGTCATAAGCAGCATTACCGCATCATCGATTTCAAGCGCGACAAAGAGGGCATCCCGGCCCGTGTGGAGCGCATCGAATACGATCCCAACCGCACCGCGCATATCGCCTTGTTGTGCTATGCCGACGGCGAACGCCGCTACATCATCGCCCCCAAGGGCTTGAAGGCGGGCGATCAGGTGATCGCAGGTCGTGATGCGCCGATCAAGGCGGGCAACACTTTGCCGCTGCGCAATATCCCGGTCGGTTCCACCGTGCATTGCATCGAAATGAAGCCCGGCAAGGGCGCGCAGATTGCGCGTGCTGCGGGTGCCGGCGTCCAGCTGGTTGCACGTGAGGGCGTGTACGCCACCTTGCGTCTGCGTTCGGGTGAAATGCGTCGTGTGCCGGCGGAATGCCGCGCGACCATCGGCGAAGTCGGTAACGATGAGCATACGCTGGAGAAGCTGGGTAAAGCGGGTGCAGCACGCTGGCGCGGCGTCAAGCCGACCGTGCGCGGTGCCGCCATGAACCCGGTGGATCACCCGCACGGCGGTGGTGAAGCCAAGGCTGGCCAGGGTAATCCGCATCCGGTCACCCCGTGGGGTGTACCCACCAAGGGGTACAAGACGCGCCATAACAAGCGCACTCAACAGTTCATCGTGCGCGATCGCAGGAGCTAATTGGCAATGGCACGTTCACTTAAAAAAGGCCCGTTCATCGACCACCACCTGCAAAAGAAGGTGGAGGCCGCGGGTAGCAGCAAGAGGCCGATCAAGACCTGGTCGCGCCGCTCCACGATTCTGCCGGAAATGATTGGCGTCACCATTGCTGTGCATAACGGCAAGAGCCATGTTCCGGTAATGATCAACGAGAACATGATTGGCCACAAGCTTGGCGAGTTTGCCGTGACCCGTACGTTCAAGGGGCATGGCGGCGACAAGAAGGGTGGGAAGTAAGGAGATGACTATGGAAGCGAAAGCCATCCTGCGCAGTGCGCGCATCTCCGCCCAAAAGGTCCGTTTGGTCGCTGATCAGGTGCGTGGCCTGCCGGTTGCCCGTGCATTGGATCTGTTGAAGTTCTCGGACAAGAAAGCCGCAGTCATGGTCTACAAGGTCGTGTTCTCTGCTGCTTCCAATGCCGAAAACAACAACGGCGCTGACGCCGATTTGTTGAAAGTCAAGACCATCATGGTCGATGAAGGTCCCTCGCTGAAGCGCTTCATGGCGCGAGCGAAGGGTCGTGGCACGCGCATCACCAAGCGCACCAGCCACATCACCGTGGTCGTGGGCGAGGGCAACTAATCATGGGTCACAAAGTCAATCCTATCGGCATCCGCTTGGGCATCGCCAAAGACTGGAACTCCAAGTGGTACGCCGGCAAGAAGCAATTCGCCGAATATCTGTCGGGCGACCTCAAGGTCCGCGACATGCTGCGCAAGAAGCTGGCCCAGGCCGGTATCAGCAAGATCCTGATCGAGCGTCCGGCAAATAACGCCCGCGTGACCATTCATACCGCCCGTCCGGGCGTGGTGATCGGCAAGCGTGGTGAGGACATCGAGAAGCTGCGTAAAGAAGTGTCGGATGTGCTCGGCGTGCCGGCGCATATCAACGTCACCGAAGTGCGCAAGCCGGAACTCGACGCGCAGCTGGTGGCCGAGTCGATTGCGCAGCAGTTGGAGCGCCGCATCATGTTCCGCCGCGCCATGAAGCGTGCGGTGGGCAATGCGATGCGTCTGGGAGCATTGGGTATCAAGGTCAATGTCGGTGGTCGCTTGAACGGCGCAGAAATCGCCCGTTCCGAGTGGTACCGGGAAGGCCGCGTGCCGCTGCATACTCTGCGTGCCGACATCGACTACGGCTTTGCCGAAGCGAAGACCACCTACGGCATCATCGGTATCAAAGTGTGGGTCTACAAGGGTGAAATCTTTGATTTCAGCCAAGTGGGTCAGGAAAAGCAGGACGACAGCCCGGCACCGCGTGGTGACCGCGGTGATCGTGAACGCCCGCGCGGCCCGCGCCGCGACCGTGGTGACCGCGCCGAGCGCGGCGAAGCGAGGGACTAAACCATGTTGCAACCTAAGCGAACCAAATATCGCAAAGTCCATAAAGGCCGTAATGAAGGCCTGAGCTGGAGCGGTAATGCTGTCAGCTTCGGCGAGTTCGGCCTGAAGGCAACTGCCCACGGCCAGCTGACTGCTCGCCAGATCGAGGCTGCGCGTCGTTCCATCAGCCGTTACGTCAAGCGTGGCGGCAAGATGTGGATCCGCGTATTCCCCGATAAACCGATCACCAAAAAGCCAATCGAAGTCCGCATGGGCTCCGGTAAGGGTAATGTGGAGTACTGGGTCGCTCAGATCCAGCCGGGCCGCATGATCTATGAAATCGAAGGCGTCACCGAGGACGTGGCACGCGAAGCGTTCCGTTTGGCCTCGGCCAAGCTTTCGGTCACCACCACTTTTGTGACTCGGACGGTGCGCTGATGGAACTCAAGCAATTGCGTCAAAAGTCGGCGGACGAACTGAAGGCCCATCTGGTCGAACTGCAGAAAGAGCGCTTTGCGCTGCGGATGCAGAAGGCCACGGGCCAACTGCCTCCGTCCAAGGCCAATGAGCCCCGCCGCGTGCGCCGCGAGATTGCTCGCGTCAACACGCTGCTTGGCCAGCAGAACTAAGGAACGGGCGTCATGACCGAACAAACCAAGAAGCTGCACACGGTTGAAGGCCGCGTGGTCAGCAACAAGATGGACAAGACCGTGACGGTGCTCGTTGAGCGCCAGGTCAAGCACGCGCTGTACGGCAAGTACATCCGTCGCTCGACCAAGCTGCATGCCCACGATGCCAACAATGCCTGTAATGAAGGTGATGTGGTGCGTGTGGCCGAATGCGCACCGATGTCCAAGACCAAGAACTGGCGGGTGGTGGAAATCCTCACCCGTTCCGCCGAGTAAGCAGGAGAGATAGCCATGATCCAGATGCAGAGCTTTCTCGACGTTGCCGACAACTCGGGTGCCAAGGAACTGATGTGCATCAAGGTGCTGGGTGGTTCCAAGCGCCGTTATGCAGGCATCGGCGACATCATCAAAGTGTCGGTGAAGGAAGCGATTCCACGCGGCAAGGTGAAGAAGGGCGATGTGTACGACGCCGTGGTTGTGCGTACCCGCAAGGGTGTGCGCCGCGCCGACGGTTCGTTGATCCGCTTCGATGGTAACGCCGCCGTGTTGTTGAACAACAAGCAGGAGCCGATCGGCACCCGCATCTTCGGGCCGGTCACGCGCGAGCTGCGTACCGAGAAGTTCATGAAGATCGTTTCGCTCGCCCCCGAAGTGCTGTGAGCGTAGAGGACTAATCACATGAACCGTATCAAAAAGGGCGACCAAGTCGTCGTCACCACCGGCAACAAGACCATCAAGGGTCAGACTGGCGAAGTGCTGCGCGTCGATGGCGAGCGCGTCTTCGTTTCCAATCTGAACTTGGTCAAGCGCCACACCAAGCCCAATCCGCAGGCCGGTCAGGCTGGTGGCATTGTGCAGCGTGAAGCGTCGATCCATATTTCCAACGTGATGCTGCTCAACCCGGTAACGGGCAAGGGCGAGCGCGTTGCCACCAAGGTGCTCGAGAATGGAAAGCGCATCCGCGTGTTCCGCTCCAGCGGTGAGGCTATCTAAATGACCACTCGTCTCGAAAAGTTCTACAAGGAAGAAGTGGTGCCGAAGCTGATGCAGCAATTCGGTTACACCAATCCGATGCAGGTTCCCAAGCTGGTCAAGGTCACGCTGAACATGGGCGTGGGCGAGGCAGCCACCAACAAGAAGGTGCTGGAGAACGCAGTTGCCGACATGACCAAGATTTCCGGCCAAAAGCCGGTGGTCACCAAGTCGCGCGTTTCGGTAGCATCGTTCAAGATTCGTGACGGCTGGCCGATCGGTTGCAAGGTCACCTTGCGCCGTGCCCAGATGTTCGAGTTCCTGGATCGCCTGATCAATATCTCGCTGCCACGCGTGCGTGACTTTCGCGGGGTGTCGGGGCGTTCCTTCGATGGCCGTGGTAATTACAACATGGGCGTGAAAGAACAGATCATCTTCCCGGAAATCGATTTCGATGCCGTTGACGCAATGCGCGGCATGGATATCGCCATCACCACCACAGCGAAGACCGACGCAGAGGCCAAGGCCCTGCTCGAAGCCTTCCGCTTCCCGTTCCGCAACTAAGGACACGTCATGGCCAAGACTTCCATGATCAACCGCGAGACCAAGCGCGCCAAGCTGGCCAAGCAGCACGCTGGCAAGCGCGAAGCGCTGAAGAAGATCATCTCCAGCCAGGACGCGTCCTATGAGGACAAGATGGCGGCCGCAACCAAGCTGCAAAAGCTGCCGCGTGACTCCTCACCTTCGCGTCAAACCACCCGTTGCGTGTTGACTGGCCGTCCACGCGCCGTGTACAGCAAGTTCGGCCTGGGTCGCAACGCCCTGCGTCAAGCCACCATGCGTGGCGACGTGCCGGGCTTGCGTAAGGCAAGCTGGTAAAAACCTGCTATACTTCGCGGCTTCCTGTCGATTCGTTGGCGGGGATTGGCAGATCAGCCTCGCAGCGATGCGGGGCTGGTGCCGCAACAGCGTTGCGACTTTTCAAGGTCACAGCGTCCACAATCCGACAGATTTTCGCGAAAGCGGATATCGGTGCTACTCATCAGGTGAATCTACATGAGCATGACTGATCCCATCGCCGACATGCTGGTGCGCATGAAAAATGCGGCCGCAGTTGGCAAGCAGGCGGTAAGAATGCCGTCCTCCAAGATCAAGGTTGCAATTGCCAAAGTCCTCAAGGACGAAGGCTACATCGCTGACGCTCGCGTCACCCAGAACGGCGCCAAGGCCGAGCTGGAAATTGCCTTGAAGTATTTCGAGGGCAAGCCGGTTATCGAAACCATCAAGCGCGTGTCGCGCTCGGGTTTGCGTCAGTACCGTGGCAAGGATGAATTGCCGAAGGTGCTCGCCGGCCTTGGTATTTCGATTATCTCCACCTCCAAAGGCATCATGACCGACGCGCAGGCACGCCAGCTGGGTGTCGGTGGTGAAGTCTTGTGCATCGTGGCTTAAGGGAGTAACGCACATGTCCCGAGTTGCCAAGAAGCCGGTTGCCCTTGCCAAGGGTGTCGAACTCAACGTTCAGTCGGATGCGATCAGCGTCAAGGGCCCGAAGGGTACCTTGAGTATCGCCAAGCCCGCCGGTATCGAAATCAAGATTGAAGATGGCAATGCATTGCTGTTGCCCAATGATGCCTCGCTGGTGCCGTTGACCGGTACCCTGCGCGCCATTGTTGCCAACATGGTGCACGGCGTCAGTACCGGTTTCGAGCGCAAGCTTGAGCTGGTTGGTGTGGGTTACCGTGCTGCCATGCAGGGCAAGGATCTGAGCCTGTCGTTGGGGTTCTCGCATCCGGTGGTGTACGCAGCGCCAGAGGGCATCACCATCACCACGCCGACCCAGACCGAAATTCTGGTGGCCGGCGCCGACAAGCAGTTGGTCGGTGAAGTGGCAGCCAAGATTCGCGGTTACCGCCCGCCGGAGCCCTACAAGGGCAAGGGCGTGAAGTATTCCGACGAAACCATCATCCGCAAGGAAGCCAAGAAGGCCTAATCGCGAATCCTGCGCAAAAGCCCGCACGGCACTGTGCGGACTTTTTTGGAAACGCCAAGCTTTCAGCTTTCGGAGAAGAGAACCATGGAAAAGAAAATCGCTCGTCTGCGTCGTGCCAAGTCGACCCGCGCACACATCCGCGAACTCGGTGTGCCGCGCCTGTCGGTGCTGCGTACCGGTCAGCATTTGTACGCGCAGCTGTTCACCGCCGACGGTGCCAAAGTGTTGGCATCGGCTTCGACTGTTCAGTCCGATGTCAAGGCTGGTCTGACCAGTGGCAAGAACAAGGACGCCGCAGCCAAAGTGGGTCAGTTGATTGCCGAGCGCGCCAAGGCGGCCGGTATCGAAAAAATCGCATTTGACCGTTCAGGTTACCGCTATCACGGTCGCATCAAAGTGTTGGCCGAAGCTGCGCGTGAGGGTGGTCTGCAGTTCTGAGTATTGAAGGCATGTGGCTTGGGCCCCATGCCTTGTCGTCGATGCGACTGGCATCGGGCATTGCAGCTGATTGCAGCTGCAATGGTGTAACCGCCGTACATCACAACTATAAGCGGCCACGCCGCAAATCCTCTTAATTACTATCGAGATATTGATATGGCAGAGCAACGCGAATCCCGCGGCCGCGATCGCGGTCCCCGCGAGGAAAAAGTCGATGACGGCATGATTGAAAAGCTGGTCGCGGTCAACCGTGTCAGCAAGACGGTCAAGGGCGGTCGTCAATTCACCTTTACCGCATTGACGGTGGTGGGTGATGGAGCAGGCAAGGTCGGCTTCGGGTATGGCAAGGCCCGCGAAGTGCCGGTGGCCATCCAGAAGTCGATGGAAGGTGCCCGCAAGAATATGAAGGTTGTGCAGCTTAATGGCGGCACCCTGCATCACGCAGTGAAGGCCGGCCACGGCGCGGCACGCGTGTTCATGCAGCCGGCCTCGGAAGGTACGGGCGTGATCGCCGGTGGTGCGATGCGTGCGGTGCTGGAAGCCGTGGGCGTGAAGAACGTGCTGGCCAAGGCAGTAGGTTCGCGCAACCCGATCAATCTGGTGCGTGCGACGGTCAAGGGTCTGGAAGCGATGCATTCGCCGGCCAAGATCGCGGCCAAGCGCGGCAAGAAGGTGGAGGATCTGAACCATGTCTAATGAAGTCAAGACCGTCACGGTTCGTTTGGTCAAGGGCCTGCGTGGCACACAGTCGCGCCACCGTTTGTCGGTGAAGGCGTTGGGTCTCGGTAAGGTCAACAGCGTGCGTGTGTTGAAGGATAGCCCGCAAGTGCGTGGTCTGATCTCTCAGCTGCACTACCTGGTCAAGGTTGAGGATTGATTCCATGAAGATGAATACTTTGAGCCCCGCTGAGGGTGCACGTCAGGTTCCCAAGCGCGTCGGTCGCGGTATTGGCTCCGGCTTGGGCAAGACCTGCGGTCGCGGCCACAAGGGTTCGTTCGCACGTTCCGGCAAGGGCAAGATCAAGGCCGGCTTCGAAGGCGGTCAGTCGCCCATGCAGCGTCGCTTGCCCAAGATTGGCTTCCATTCGAAGCTGGCGCTGGATTGCGCGGAAGTGCTGCTGTACAAGCTGGACTCGCTGCCGGCTGGCGATGTGGATTTCGCCGCGCTGCAAGCAGCCAAGCTGGTGCCAAATACCGCCAAAAGCGCGAAGATCGTGGCCAAGGGCGACGTCACCAAGGCGTATGTCCTGAAGGGAATCGCTGCAACTGCGGGTGCCAAGGCCGCGATCATCGCTGCCGGCGGCAGTTTGGCGGAGTAATCGGCGCATGTCGCGAACTGCGGATGCAATGTCGGGCCTGATGGGCGCGGGCAAGTTCACTGAACTTCGTTCGCGCCTGATGTTCGTCATCGGCGCATTGATCGTCTATCGCATCGGGTGCTACATCCCGGTGCCGGGCGTCAATCCCGAGGCGATGCTGTCGCTGATGAATTCGCAAAAGGGCACCGTGGTGGACATGTTCAACATGTTCTCCGGTGGTGCGCTTTCGCGGTTCAGTTTGTTTGCGCTGAACGTGATGCCGTATATTTCGGCGTCCATTGTCATGCAGCTGATGGTGCAGATTCTGCCCAGCCTGAAGGCAATGCAGAAAGAAGGTGAGTCCGGGCGTCGCAAGATCACCCAGTATTCGCGTATCGGTTCGGTGTTCTTGGCCGTGTTTCAGGCGGCCGGTATCGCCATTGCATTGCAACATCAAGGTGCAGGAACCGGGGTGCCGGTGGTGTACAACCCGGGGCCTGGATTTGTGCTAACCGCGGTGGTCTCGTTGACTGCTGGCACCGTGTTCCTGATGTGGTTGGGCGAGCAGGTGACCGAGCGTGGCATCGGCAACGGTGTTTCGCTGATCATTTTCGCCGGTATCGTGGCGGGCTTGCCGGGTGCTGTATTGCACACCTTGCAGCAGGCTAATGCCGGTGAAATGCAGTGGATCACGGTATTTGTGATTCTGGCAATCGTACTTGCGGTGACTTGGTTTGTGGTGTTCATGGAAAGTGGTCAACGCCGCATCACCGTGAATTACGCCCGTCGCCAGGGGGCACGTGGTGGTTATCAGAACCAGAGTTCGTTCTTGCCGCTCAAGCTGAACATGTCGGGCGTGATTCCGCCAATCTTCGCATCGTCGATTATCATGTTCCCGGCCACCGCCTCGACCTGGTTTGGCCAGTCTGGCAACCCGGCAACGGTGTGGCTGCAAAAGGTCAGCCAGATGTTGTCGCCCGGCGAGCCGCTGCATATGATTCTGCTTGCAGCGCTGATCATCGGCTTTGCGTTCTTCTACACAGCGTTGGTGTTCAACTCGCAGGAAACCGCCGACAACCTGAAGAAGTCGGGTGCGCTGATTCCGGGTATCCGCCCGGGCAAGGCGACCGGTGAGTACATCGACGGTGTGTTGACACGCTTGACCGGTGCGGGTGCGTTGTATCTGGTGCTGGTGTGCTTGCTGCCGGAAGTGATGCGCACCAAGCTGGGAACCTCGTTCTACTTCGGTGGCACCTCGCTGTTGATCGTGGTGGTGGTCGTGATGGACTTCATTGCGCAAATTCAAGCGCATTTGATGTCGCATCAGTACGAAAGCCTGCTGAAGAAGGCAAATTTGAAAGGGCGCGGCGCCCGCTGAGCCGGGCTCCGCACCCAAGCGTCGCGGGATTGGGCGCAACCTGACAATCGTCAACTCGACCCACGTCCGAGTTGACAAATGGGCGACCCACGCGACATTCCCGCGTGTGGGTGGCAACGAACCGATCCGCGCGCCGGAGTAGCGCGCGGGCAGGCTCAGACGCAAGTTTGAGTGCTGCCAGTTCGCCGCCATCGCCGGAGCATGGGCACACTCCCCATGCCGGGTATCACTGCTGTTTCGGAGTGGTGCTTCCAGATTACTCGGGAGTTGTATATAATTTCTTGTTCCCTGCGTCGGGCTGCTTTGGCTTGACGTCAATTCGTATATTCGGAGATCGCCTTATGGCGCGTATTGCAGGCGTCAATTTGCCTGCCCAGAAGCATGTCTGGGTCGGGCTGCAGAGCATTTACGGCATCGGTCGTACTCGTTCCAAGCAGGTATGTGAATCGGCTGGCGTGAAGTCGTCGACCAAGATTCGTGAGTTATCGGAGCCGGAAGTGGAGCGTCTGCGCGCCGAAGTCGGCAAATTCGTGGTCGAAGGTGACCTGCGTCGTGAAGTGGGTATGGCGATCAAGCGTCTGATGGATCTGGGCTGCTATCGCGGCCTGCGTCATCGTCGCGGCCTGCCCCTGCGTGGCCAGCGCACCCGTACCAACGCACGCACCCGCAAGGGTCCGCGCAAGGCCATCAAGAAGTAAGGAATCCAGACTATGGCCAAGCCAGCTGCTGCGAAAACAAAGAAGAAGATCAAGCGCGTCGTCACCGACGGCATTGCCCACGTGCACGCGTCCTTCAACAACACCATCATCACCATCACCGACCGCCAGGGCAATGCACTGAGCTGGGCAACTTCGGGTGGCGCGGGTTTCCGCGGCTCACGCAAGTCCACGCCGTTCGCCGCCCAGGTTGCCGCCGAGAAGGCTGGCAAGGCTGCGTTGGATTACGGCGTCAAGGCGCTGGAAGTCCATATCAAGGGCCCAGGTCCGGGACGTGAATCAGCCGTGCGTTCGTTGAACAATGTCGGCTACAAGATCCTCAACATCATCGACGTGACGCCTATCCCGCACAACGGGTGCCGTCCGCCGAAGAAGCGTCGCGTTTGACGCCCGGGAGCAATAGAAAATGGCTCGTTATATCGGTCCCACCTGTAAGCTCGCCCGTCGCGAAGGCGCCGACCTCTCGCTGAAGTCGCCGGCGCGCGCGCTCGATTCCAAATGCAAGCTGGAGCAAAAGCCCGGCCAGCACGGCGCTACTGCCCGCAAGGGCAAGCTGTCCGACTACGCCACCCAGCTGCGTGAAAAGCAGAAGGTCAAGCGTATCTATGGCTTGCTGGAGCGCCAGTTCCGCAACTACTACAAGAAAGCCGCGACCAAGAAGGGCAATACCGGCGAGAACCTCCTGCAGATGCTGGAAACCCGTCTGGATAACGTCATCTACCGCATGGGTTTTGCCGTCACCCGGCCGGCCGCACGCCAACTGGTCAGCCATCGTGGCGTCACCGTCAATGGCAAGCCAGTCAATCTGCCGTCCTACGCCGTCAAGGCGGGTGACGCGATTGCGCTGTCCGAGAAGGCGCAGAAGCAAATGCGCGTCAAGGAATCGCTGACCGTTGCCGAGCAGATGAACTTGTCGCCGTCTTGGGTCGAAGTGGATTCGGCCAAGTTTGCAGGCGTGTTCAAGGCTGTGCCGGATCGTGCCGATCTGCCCAGCGACATCAACGAAGCGCTGATCGTCGAGCTGTACTCGAAGTAAGCCATTGCCACCGACCAGCGCCGAGCGCGCTGGTCTGCAGGAGACACCACGAATGACGGTTACCGCCACCCAAGTCCTGCGCCCGCGCGGGCCGCAGATCGAGCGCATTACCGACCATCGCGCCAAAGTCGTGATCGAGCCATTAGAGCGCGGTTACGGCCATACGCTGGGCAATGCCCTGCGTCGCGTGCTGCTGTCTTCGATTCCTGGCTTCGCAATTACCGAAGTCGAAATCGACGGCGTGCTGCATGAATACACCACGGTCGAAGGTTTGCAGGAAGATGTGCTTGAAGTGTTGTTGAACCTCAAGGACGTTGCCCTTCGCATGCACAACGGCGACACCGACACCCTCGAGCTGAAGAAGCAGGGTCCGGGTGTTGTCACCGCAGGCGATATCAAGACCACGCACAACGTCGAGGTGCTGAACCCCGATCATGTGATTGCAACCTTGACCAAAGATGTCGCGCTGAACATGCGCCTGACGATCTCGCGTGGTTTTGGCTATCAGCCGGCCGCAGCACGTCGTCGCCCGGATGAAGAGGCCCGCACCATCGGCCGTTTGATGCTGGATGCGTCGTTCTCGCCGGTGCGCCGCGTGGCGTATGCGGTGGAAGCCGCACGCGTTGAGCAGCGTACCGACCTGGACAAGTTGGTGCTGGATATTGAAACCGATGGCACCATTGATGCCGAGGAGGCGGTGCGTACTGCGGCCGATATCCTGACTGATCAGCTGTCGGTGTTCGGTGATTTCACCCATCGCGAACGTGGTGCCAAGCAAGCCGCTACCGCCGGTGTTGATCCTCTGTTGCTGCGCCCGATCGACGACCTTGAATTGACCGTACGTTCGGCCAATTGCCTGAAGGCCGAGAGCATCTACTACATCGGTGATCTGATCCAGAAGACCGAAGTGGAATTGCTCAAGACCCCGAATCTGGGCAAGAAGTCGCTCACTGAGATCAAGGAAGTGCTGGCACAGCGCGGTTTGTCGCTGGGCATGAAGTTGGAAAACTGGCCGCCAGCCGGTGCCGCCGCACACGGCATGCTGGGGTGAGTCGCCGCATTTGCGAACTGCCTTGACGGCAGTTCGCGCGGCGATGAACGCCCGAGCGCTATGCGCGAGGGCCAGGGGGGGCAATCGCGGCGCGAGCCGCCGGGCTCGCTCTGTTTGAGATCTTCTCGAAAGTAGCAACAACGCCGACGAACCCACGTTCGCGGCAGCACCGGCAAGGGATGCCGGTACGGACCAACCGCAGTCCATTTGCTCGCCATAGAGCACAACGCCAGGACGGTGACAGCGATCTTCAATAGTTGCACTCTTTACCTAAGGAAACATTCCCATGCGTCACCAGAAATCCGGTCGTAAATTCAGCCGCACCAGCGCCCATCGTGGCGCGATGTTCCAGAACATGGCGGCTTCGCTGATCAAGAACGAACTCATCCGCACCACTCTGCCGAAGGCCAAGGAATTGCGCCGTGTCGCCGAGCCGCTGATCACCTTGGCCAAGGTCGATGGCGTGGCCAATCGCCGCCTTGCGTTTGCACGTCTGCGCGACAAGGAGGCCGTGGGTACGTTGTTCACCGTGCTCGGCCCGCGTTATGCGCAGCGTCCGGGTGGCTATCTGCGTATCCTCAAGTGCGGCTTCCGCGCGGGTGACAATGCGCCGATGGCCTACGTTGAGTTGGTGGATCGTCCGCAAGCCGCTGAATAAGCGGAAAGCGCTGCAGACCGTCTGAAAGACCCCGGCATTGCCGGGGTTTTTCGTTTTGGGCGGTTTGCCGCATAATTGGAAAGCCCCCCGCAAGGTATATGCATGAATCCGTTCGCTTGGCCGTTCCGTGCGCAATTCCTGTTTGGCTTTGCCTGTTGCGCGGCCCTGCTTGGCTATGCGCTTTTTGTACAATTTCAATTGGGCATTCAGCCCTGCCCATTTTGTATTTTTCAGCGCATTTGTTTTGTGGTGCTGGGTTTGGTATTCCTGCTGGGTGGCCTGCATGCGCCGCGTTCGACCGCTGGCCGCAAAGCGTGGGGAATCACAGCATTGCTGGCTGCATCGGTGGGTGTGGGCTACGCCGGCCGGCATAGCTGGGTGCAGTTGTACCCGCCGCCAATGCCCAGCTGTGGGCCTGGCCTGAACTTTATCGTCGAACAATATTCGTGGTTGGGTGCGGCCAAGCGCGTGCTGCAAGCGACTGGTGATTGCAGCAATATCGATTGGCAATTCCTTGGGCTTTCGATGCCGATGTGGGCGTTATTGTGGTTTGCAGGCTTGGGGCTTGGCGGGCTATATGCCGGTTTCAAGGCGCGTCATGTCTATCTGTTCCGCAAGTAACGGTTGCAGGGCGTGGCTCGAGGCGAGATGATGCGATGCAACACAAACCAGCAGCCCGTCCATGTCCAGTGTTCAAGCCGTCGTAGCGCCCTTCACTCCTTCATCCGTCACTAGCGCGAAAGATTCATGGTCACCCGCTAGCTGGCGGGATCGCCCTGCGCTACAACTGCCCACCTATCCGGATTCGGCTGCGCTGTCGGCTGCACAGGAAGAGCTGCGTTCGCTACCGCCACTGGTGACCTCACGCGAAATCCTTGCGCTTAAACAGCAATTGGCCGAGGCGCAGGAAGGCAAGCGCTTTTTGTTGCAAGGCGGCGATTGCGCGGAAACGTTTGCCGAATGCAATTCTGAAGTGATCACCAACCGGCTCAAGGTGCTGTTGCAGATGAGTTTGGTGTTGGTGCATGGGTTGAAGGTGCCGGTGGTGCGGGTGGGCCGGTTTGCCGGTCAGTACGCCAAGCCGCGTTCGGCCGATAGTGAGACCCGCGACGGCGTTACCTTGCCCAGTTATCGCGGCGATATCGTCAATGGTCCGGACTTCACCGCGCAGGCGCGGGTGCCGGATCCGCGCCGTATGATCAAGGCGCATGCGCGCTCGGCGATGACGATGAACTTCGTGCGTTCGCTGATTGATGGCGGCTTCGCCGACTTGCATCACCCCGAATATTGGGGCTTGGGCTGGGTGGGCCAGTCGCCGCATGCCGCCGAGTACCAAAACATGGTGGCCGGCATCGGTGATGCCGTGCGCTTCATGGAAACACTGGCAGGGCGCAAGATGCAGAGCCTGAGCCGGGTGGATTTTTACACCTCGCACGAAGCGTTGCTGTTGCCTTACGAAGAAGCGCAGACGCGGCGGGTGCCGCGTGCAGATGGCTGGTTCAATCTGTCCACCCATTTCCCGTGGATCGGTATGCGTACCGCCGCGCTGGACGGGGCGCATATCGAATATTTCCGCGGCATCAGCAACCCTGTGGCGGTGAAGGTGGGGCCATCCGTCACCCCCGATCAGTTGCTGCGGGTGATCGATGTCTTGAACCCGCACGATGAACCAGGCCGGCTGGGCCTGATCCACCGCATGGGTGCGGAGCACATCGCCACCAAGCTGCCGACGCTGCTGGATGCGGTGAAGCGCGAGGGGCGCCGGGTGCTATGGATTTGTGATGCGATGCACGGCAATACCGAGTCCACCAGCAATGGCTACAAGACGCGGCGGTTTGAAAATATTCGTGGCGAAATCGAGCAGGCCTTCGATATCCATGAAGCCGCCGGAACGCGGCTGGGCGGTGTGCATCTGGAAATGACCGGTGAAAATGTCACCGAATGCTTGGGCGGCGCGCGCGATTTGACCGAGCTGGATTTGCAGCGTGCATATCGCACCACCGTGGATCCGCGCCTGAACTACGAGCAGGCGCTGGAGATTGCGATGTTGATCGTGAAAAAGCGCGGTGCGATTGCGGCTTGATCCAACCGCCCACGATCAGTTGCGGGCGGGTTGCGCAACGGTAGGCAGAAACTGCGGCGGCTTGCGCGCATGCGTGGCTTGTTCGAACGCATACCCCAGTTCGATCAAGCGCGGCTCGCTCCACGCGGTACCCATGAAAACGATACCGACTGGCAGGCCCTGCACTTGGCCCATCGGCACGGTCAGGCTGGGGTAGCGTGCGGCCGCGGCGGGGCCGTAACCCGCACCGATGAACTTGTCACCATGGGCCAGGTCGATGGGCCAGGCAGTGGTCATCGCGGGGGCGACCAAAGCATCCAGCTGTTGTGCTTTCAGGGCTGCATCAATGCCTTCTGGGCCTGCCAAGCGCCGGGTTTTATCGCGGGCATTGATGTATGCGGTTTCGTTCAGTGCGCCTTTGGCCTGCGATTGCTCGAATAACTCTTGCGCAAAATGTGGCATCTCGGTGTTGGCGTGTTGCTGGTTGTAGGCAATCAGTTCAGCAAGCGAGTGGATAGGTGTGGCGTTGCGCGCCAAATAGGTGTTGAGCCCAGGTTTGAACTCGTATTTCAACACCTCAGATTCGGCATCATCCCATTGCCCAAGTGTCGGAATCTGTGCATCCACCACAGTCGCACCTGCGGCTTTGAGAGCGGCAATTGCCTGCTCCATCACCGCATCGGTGGCGGGCTCAAAGCCCATCAGTTTACGCACGACACCAATGCGTGCACCCTTCAGGGCTTCCGCGTTCAAATGGCTGATGTAATCAATTGGAGCCCGCGTGGGGCGCTCATTGGAGGCCGCATCGCTGGTGTCGGGCCCATCGAGTGCCGTCAATAGTGCCGCAGCATCCGCCACGCTACGTGTCATCGGGCCGGCGGTGTCTTGCGAGAAGGAAATCGGGATGATGCCGTCACGGCTTATCAACCCCACCGTGGGTTTGATGCCCACCAGACCGGCCACTGCGGCAGGGCAAATGATGCTGCCGTCGGTTTCCGTGCCAATACCCACCGTGGCCAAATTGGCGGCAATCGCACTGCCGGTGCCGGCACTGGAGCCGCAAGGGCTACGATCGAGTACGTAAGGGTTTTTGGTTTGCCCGCCGCGCCCGCTCCAGCCGGAACTGGAATGGGTGGAGCGGAAATTGGCCCATTCCGACAGGTTGGTTTTGCCAAGAATCACCGCGCCTGCCGCACGCAATTTGCGCACCAAATAGGCATCGTTTTTGGGGTGATGATTGGCCAGTGCCAGCGAGCCCGCGGAATTGACCATCGGGAAGGCGTCGATATTGTCTTTCAGCAATACCGGAATGCCATGCAGCGGGCCGCGCACTTTGCCTGCTTTGCGCTCGCCATCCAAGCGGTCGGCCTCTTTCAAGGCATCGGGGTTGCGTTCGATTACGGCATTGAGGTGGGGGCCTGCAGAATCAATTGCCGCGATGCGATCCAGATAGGCTTGCACCAGCGCATGGCTGGTCAATGTACCTGCACTCATCTTGCGTTGCAGGTCGAGTACGGTGGCCTCTTCGAGTGCCGATGCGGGCAGCGTGCTGGCTGCAGTTGTCATGTTCGAAGTTGCCGGGGATCGGGTATCCGGCTGACAGGCACTTAATAGCACGGTAACAGCAAGGGCAAGTGGTAGGTAACGCATCGAGCAACTCCCAAAGGCGATGGGCAAGTCTGCCCCGGCTCGCGTGTGGTGTGCAAATGCAGGGCGATGCGGGATGCGTCAGCGGCGACGCTTGAGCAAGTCGCGCGCCAGTACCCACAGCACCGCCACATTGATCGCCACCACCACCAGCGAGAGCCAGCCGGGATGTTTGAACAGTGCAAACACATCAAACGGAAGGTAGAGCGAAACCGTCACACAGCCCAGCCATGAGGCCCACGCTTTCGCCCGCCACAGGCCCCAGCCTTCAAGCAAGTGCATGATCCCGTACAGCGCGGCGATCAGCGCTGCCAGATGGATCCCGCCGGGGTTGATGGCACCGATCAGCCAGGCGATGACGCCGTGATGTGGATCAAGTTGGAAGCGGACAATCAGTTCGTGCACCCAGCGTTGCAGTGGGGCCGGGCCGATCAATTCCAAGCCACTGGCGGCCAGCAGTGCCAGTGCGCCCTTCACGGCCTCGACCAGCGCGATGATGTGCAACCCCGGATGCGCGTGCGGATCCGGGTTGTAGTGATGCGGTTGACTCATGCCGGGCTCATGCCTGCGCACGCGGATATGGTGCGCAGACAATGGGGGCAGGTCGGCGCCAGATCAAGCCGACCAACACGCCACCGGGCACACACGGGCTCACGCAGAGCGGCTGGCGCGCTTGCGGTCGTTCTCGGTCAGGTGCTTCTTGCGCAGACGGATTTCCTTGGGGGTGATTTCCACCAACTCATCGTCGTCGATGAAGTCCAGTGCCTGTTCCAAGGTGAACTTGGTGGCAGGAGTCAGCTGGATGGCATCGTCCTTGCCGGAGGCGCGCATATTGGTCAGCGGCTTGGTCTTGATTGCATTGACGGTCAAGTCATTGTCCTTGCTGTGGATGCCGACCAACTGGCCTTCATACACCTGATCGCCTTCGGCAGCGAACAACTTGCCGCGCTCTTGCAGCGGGCCCAGCGAATAGGCCGGGGTAGCACCCGGTGCATTGGCGATCATCACCCCGTTCAGGCGCTTGGCAATCGGGCCGGTTTCCTTCGGGCCGTAGTGGTCAAACACATGGAACAGCAGGCCGGAACCTTGGGTCAGGGTCTTGAATTCGTTCTGGAAGCCGATCAGGCCGCGCGCCGGGATTTCATAGTCGAGGCGCACGCGACCCTTGCCGTCGGGCTCCATGTTCTTCAATTGGGCCTTGCGGGTACCCAGCTTTTCCATCACGCCGCCCTGATGCACTTCTTCCACGTCCACCACCAATTGCTCGATGGGTTCCATCAGTTGGCCATCGATTTCCTTGATGATGACTTCCGGACGCGATACCGCCAACTCGAAGCCTTCGCGGCGCATATTTTCGATCAGCACCGACAGGTGCAATTCGCCGCGGCCGCTGACCAGGAACTTGTCGGCATCTTCCAATTGCTCGACCTTAAGCGCCACGTTGTGCACGGTCTCGCGCTCCAGCCGGTCTTTCAGCTGGCGGCTGGTCAGGAACTTGCCACCCGACAGGTCTTTGCTGCCAGCGAACGGCGAGTTATTGACCTGGAAGGTCATCGAGATGGTGGGTTCGTCCACGGTCAGCGCGGGCAGCGCTTCCGGTGCATCAATGGCGCACACGGTGTCGGAAATGGTCAGCTCGGAAATGCCGGAAATGGCGACGATATCGCCAGCTTCCGCGCTGTCTTGTTCGATGCGCTCCAAGCCCATGAAGCCCAGCACTTGCAGCACCTTGCCTTGGCGCTTCTTGCCTTCACGGTCGATCACCGTCACCGGCATGTTCTTCTTCAAGGTGCCGCGCTGGATGCGGCCGATGCCAATCACGCCCACGAAATTGTTGTAGTCCAGCTGCGAAATGCGCATCTGGAACGGGCCATCGGCCGCCACATCCGGTGCCGGAACATGCTGCATGATGGCCTCGTACAGCGGGGTCATGTCGCCTTCGCGCGCCGCATCGTCCAAGCTGGCATAGCCGTGCAGGGCCGAGGCGTACACGATCGGGAAGTCCAATTGCTCATTGGTGGCGCCGAGCTTGTCGAACAAGTCAAACACCTGATCAATCACCCAATCCGGGCGTGCGCCGGGGCGGTCGATTTTGTTGACCACCACAATCGGCTTGAAGCCCATCGCAAAGGCTTTCTGGGTCACGAAGCGGGTTTGCGGCATCGGGCCGTCCATCGCATCGACCAGAATCAGCACCGAATCCACCATCGACAGCACGCGCTCGACTTCGCCGCCGAAGTCGGCGTGGCCGGGGGTATCGACGATGTTGATGCGGTTGCCCTGCCAGGTGATCGCGGTGTTCTTGGCCAGAATGGTGATGCCGCGTTCCTTTTCCTGGTCGTTGCTGTCCATCACACGCTCGGCCAGCACCGTGCGTTCGTTCAGGGTGCCGGACTGCTTCAGCAGGCAGTCGACGAGGGTGGTCTTGCCATGGTCAACGTGGGCGACGATGGCGATATTGCGGAGGCGTTCGACGGACATTTGCTTTGGGGCTCGTTGAAGCCGCACCGCTACCAAATGGGCAGGCAGGGCGCGGGTTGAAATGAGGGGAGCCGGCTATTATATCGGGTTCACGCGCCCATCCGGGCATCTGGAGATGAACAAAATGAGTCTGATCGCCAATTTCGACACCGACCGCGGCACCATCAAGGTCGAGCTGGCCGCCGACAAGGCCCCGCTGACGGTGGCCAATTTCGTCAATTTGGCCCAGCGCGGCTTCTATGACGGACTGAATTTCCACCGTGTCATCAATGATTTCATGGTGCAGGGCGGCTGCCCGGAAGGCAGTGGCCGTGGCGGCCCCGGCTACCGTTTCGAGGATGAAACCAGCAACGGGCTGGGCCATGAGCGCGGTGTGTTGTCGATGGCCAATGCCGGCCCCAGCACCAACGGCAGTCAGTTCTTCATCACCCACGTGCCCTGCGGCTGGCTGGACGGCAAGCACACCGTGTTTGGCAAGGTGACCGAGGGCATGGACGTGGTGGATGCGGTCAAGCAAGGCGACAAGATCAAGTCGATCAAGATCGAAGGCAATGCCGAAGCCGCGTTGGCCGCCAAGGCCGACCGCGTGGCGGAGTGGAACAAGATTCTGGCCGCTTGATCCGGCCCATCATCACCCACTGATGGGGGACGTTTGCCTCCATCGTGGGTGAGATTGGTTTGCGGAATTGGCTTGCGCGGCGGCAAGGCTGTTGCAGGACAGCATGCTAGAATTGGAAGGCTTTATCTAAAGTCCCGGCCGCAGATAAGCGGCCCCTCAACGAGGTCCCCCACGATGCCTCAGCTCGCCCGGCGTGTTGGTCGCGCCAAGCCCAGCGTCATCATGCAAGTTGCCGAAAAAGCCAAGCGCCTGAAGGCCGAAGGCCGCGACATCATCAGTTTCTCCATTGGCGTTCCCAACTTCCTGCCCGGTGAGCATGTGTATGCCGCTGCGCGCGAAGCACTGGCCAAAGACAGCGGTCAGTACGGTAGCAACCGCGGCACCGATGCACTGCTGGATGCGTTTATCGCACATATGGAAGCGTTGGGCCTGAGCGGCTATGGCCGTGCCAATTGCTCCACCGGTATTGGCGCCAAGCACGTGATCTACAACCTGGCCGAGGCGCTGTTGGACGAAGGCGACACCATCGTCTTCCCCACGCCGTACTGGACCAGTTACATGGACATCGCGGAAATCGTGAATGCCAAGGTCGATTTGCTGGCTTGCCCGGCTTCGCAGGATTACAAAGTGACGCCAGCACAATTGGACACGGCCTTGGCAAAGAAGCCGAAGGTTTTTCTGTTCAATAACCCGTCCAACCCCACCGGCATGGTCTATACCCGCGATGAAATCGTGGCATTGGCCGATGTGCTGGTGAAGTACCCGGACACCTGGATCATCACCGACGATATCTACAACAGGATGTTGTTTGACGGCTTGGAGTACGCGAACTTCATGCAGGTCCACCCGCAACTGCGCGAGCGCACCATCTTCATCGACTCGCTGTCCAAGACCTACGGCATGCCGGGTTGGCGGGTCGGCTTCATGGCGGGGCCGGAATCGGTGGCCAAGGCGATTACCACGCTCAATTCCAACCACATCACCAATCTTCCGGAAATCGTCACCGCTGCTGCAATTGCCGCGCTGACGGGTCCGCAGGATGTGCCCACCGAAAAGTGCGCGGAGTTCCAAGCCAAGCGCGATCAGGTGATGGCGGTGATGAATGCCATTCCCGGCGTGGTTTGCCCGCGGCCACAGGGTGCGTTCTATGTGTTCCCGGATATCAGCTGCGCATTTGGCAAAACGCATGGCGGCGTCAAGATTGGCAACGATGTGGACTTCTGCAATGTGCTGCTGGATGCCAAGGGCGTGGCCTGCGTGCCGGGTTCGGCATTCGGTGAGCCCAATGCACTGCGCATCAGCTACACCTGCCCCACGCCGCAACTGGTGCCCGGCTTGACCCGCATCCAGGAATTCTTTGCCGAATTGGTTTGATCCTTGCTGCACACACCGATGCGGCGCTTGCGCCGCATCGCCATTTTGAGGAGTTGAATGATGAAAGCCCCCGTACGAGTTGCAGTCACCGGCGCCGCCGGCCAGATCGGCTACGCCCTGCTGTTCCGCATCGCTTCCGGCGAAATGCTGGGCAAGGACCAGCCGGTCATCCTGCAGATGCTGGAGCTGCCGCTGGACAAGGCCCAGGCCGCCCTGCGTGGCGTGATGATGGAGCTGGAGGACTGCGCGTTCCCGCTGCTGGCCGGGATGGTCGGCACCGATGACCCGGAAGTCGCGTTCAAGGACGCCGACTACGCCCTGCTGGTCGGCGCGCGTCCGCGCGGCCCTGGCATGGAGCGCAAGGACCTGCTGCTGGAGAACGCCAAGATCTTCACCGCGCAGGGCGCCGCGCTGAACAAGGTCGCCAGCCGCAACGTGAAGGTGCTGGTGGTCGGCAACCCGGCCAACACCAACGCCTACATCGCCATGAAGTCGGCGCCGGACCTGCCGGCGAAGAACTTCACCGCGATGCTGCGTCTGGACCACAACCGCGCGCTGTCGCAGCTGG